>NZ_JBHVKN010000127.1:0-14134 GCF_042798075.1 Nocardioides sp. NPDC057772 | reverse complement strand
CTACAGAGCACAGGGGCGCATCTACACGACCCCGACCGTGTCGATACAGAACATCAACATCCGTTTTCGCTCAGGGCAGTTCGCGCTCGGGTGAGAGTGCCCACCACACCATGACCCGAGGCGCTCGATCTTGTTGGCCTCGTAGGACTCGAAGTTGCCCTCGAACCAGAACCACTCGCCCTCGTTCTCCTCGGTGCCTTCCCAGGCGAGGATGTGGGTGGCGACGCGGTCGAGGAACCAGCGGTCGTGGGAGGTGACCACGGCGCAACCGGGGAAGTCGAGCAGCGCGTCCTCCAGCGAGGAGAGCGTCTCGACGTCGAGGTCGTTGGTGGGCTCGTCGAGCAGCAGCATGTTGCCGCCCTGCTTCAGGGTCAGCGCGAGGTTGAGGCGGTTGCGCTCACCACCGGAGAGCACGCCGGCCTTCTTCTGCTGGTCGGGACCCTTGAAGCCGAAGGATGCGACGTAGGCGCGCGAGTTCATCTCGAAGTTGGCGACCTTGATGAAGTCCAGGCCGTCGGAGACGACCTCCCAGACGTTCTTGTTGGGGTCGATGCCGCCACGACTCTGGTCGACGTAGGAGATCTTGACCGTCTGGCCGACGTTGAGCTCGCCGGCGTCGGGGGTCTCCGAGCCGGTGATCATCCGGAACAGGGTGGTCTTACCGACGCCGTTGGGGCCGACGATGCCGACGATGCCCGCGCGCGGGAGCGAGAACGAGATGTCGTTCCACAGCGTGCGACCCTCGAAGCCCTTGGTCAGGCCCTTGGCCTCCATCACCACGTCGCCCAGACGCGGGCCCGGCGGGATGTTGATGTCGGCGGTGTCGATCTTGCGAGCCTTGTCGGCCTCGGCGGCGAGCTCCTCGTAGCGAGCCAGACGCGACTTCGACTTGGTCTGGCGCGCCTTGGCGTTGGAGCGGACCCACTCCAGCTCCTTCTCCAGCATCTTGGCGCGCTTGGCGTCCTTGAGGCCCTCGACCTTGAGACGCTCCTTCTTGGTCTCGAGGTAAGTGGAGTAGTTGCCCTCGTAGCCGTGGATCGAGCCGCGGTCGACCTCGGCGATCCACTCGGCGACGTTGTCGAGGAAGTAGCGGTCGTGGGTGACCGCCAGGACGGCACCCTTGTAGCTCTTCAGGTGACCCTCCAGCCACTGCACCGACTCGGCGTCGAGGTGGTTGGTGGGCTCGTCGAGGAGCAGCAGGTCGGGCTCCTGCAGGAGCAGCTTGCACAGCGCGACCCGGCGGCGCTCACCACCGGAGAGGTTGTCGACGATCGCGTCGCCCGGAGGGCAGCGCAGCGCGTCCATCGCCTGCTCCAGCTTGGAGTCGATGTCCCAGGCGTTGATGTTGTCCAGATAGGTCTGGAGCTCACCCGTCTCGGCCATCAGGGCGTCCTGGTCGGCGTCGGGGTCGCCCATCTCCATGTAGGCGTCCTCGAGGCGCTTCATCTTCGCCTTGATCTCGCCGACCGCCTCCTCGACGTTCTCGAGGACGGTCTTGCCCTCGGTCAGGGGCGGCTCCTGCTGGAGCATCCCGACGGTGGCGTCCTGGTCGCGGACGATGTCGCCGTTGTTGGGCTGATCGAGCCCTGCCATCAGCTTGAGCAGCGATGACTTACCCATGCCGTTCGGGCCGACGACGCCGATCTTGGCACCGTGCAGGAACGAGAGGGTGACGTTGTCGAGGACGACCTTGTCGCCGTGGGCCTTGCGCACGTTGCGCAGGGAGAGGATGTAGTCGGCCATGGGCCCCACCCTAATGAGGGAGAGGCACGCCGGTACAACCGGCGCACCCCACCGCAGGCCCGGCTCGCGCCCGGCTCACCTCAGGCCGCCACGGACGTCTCCGTCTCAGCGGCCGCCTCACCGTCGTCGGGCGTCACCGGCTGTTGCTCCCACGGGTCAGATCCGGGCACGCGCCAGTCGGCCATCGGGTCGCGGTCGGGCTCGTCGTCACGGGGTCCGGGGGCAGCAGCGGCGACCGCGGCCAGCGTGCGCGGGTTGCGCGAGAGGCTGGTCATGCCGCGATTGAGGTCGTGGCCGACGACGTTCGCCTCGACCTCGAAGGTGTTGACCTCGAGACCGTCCTTGTTGACGTAGCTGCGGGCCGTCAGGCGCCCGTGGACGACCACCGGGTCACCCTTGCGCAGCGAACGTCCAACGTTCTCCCCCAGCTGGCGCCAGGCGCTCACCGTGAACCACTGGGTCACGCCGTCGCTCCACTCCCCGGTCGTCCGGTTGAGCTTCCGCGGCGTGCACGCCAGCCGGAAGTTCGCCACCGAGACCTCGCCGACGCTCCGCACGACGGGGTCAGCGCCGACGTAGCCGCGCAGGGTGATGATCGAGTCGTTCATCGTTGTCTCCTCAGATTTCGCGCCCGCCTGATGCGGGCCTCGGAGACAACCCTGCGCTCGACCACCGACAGTTCCAGACGGCGTACGTCTGCCTGTGGACAACCCCGGATCGAACCGTCCCTGTGGACAGTGATCGGCCCGAACAGGAGGTCAGGCGACCCTACCCGCCCGACCTCCAGGTCAGCGCAGCGCCTTGGCCACCCCGTGCCGGAGTGCGGAGTAGGCCGCGAGCTCGGTCTCGATCGGGTCGACGACGAGCTCACGAGAGACCTCGGCGACCGCCGTACGCAGCCGCGCATCGGCCACCCGCGCCCGCCGTCGAGCCGTGCTGATCACCAACAGATGACACACGAACCACAGCAGCAGCCCGAGCCCGACGCCTCCGATGAACATGACGTAGGGCAGCTCGACCCCGGCGACCGACGGCGTCACCTCGCCCACCTGGGCGGCTCCGGACAGGAGCAGCGCCACCGACCACACCAACCCGACACCGGCGACGATGATCAGCAGCCACTGGAGCGCCTTGACCAGACCGGTCCAGAACGGCAGCCGCTCGGCGTTGAGGTCGACGCCGCCGACGGAGGCATCGAGCCTGTCGGCGAGGTCGCCCATCCGCGAGACCGAAGCCCGGCGGATCGCGTCGCGCCACGGCGAGGCGAGCCCGGCGCCGGCCTCGTCGGCCAGCTGGCGCACCTCGGTGTCGACCCGCGCCCGCTCGACTGCGGTGGTCTGCGGCAGCGAGGTCCGGGCACGCCCGGCCAGCTGGGTCGCCTCCTCACCGAGCGCGAGGTGGAGCCGCTTCAGCGGGTCCGGCTTGAGCCGGGAGACCCACGAGACCAGCGGCCAGCCGGTGGCCGCACGGGCCCGGGTGCGTACGGACCGCTCGACCGCGTCCACCACCGTCGGCACCCCCGCCGCCTCGGCGATGGCGTCCTCGAGCGCCTCGACCCGCGGCTTGGCCAGCGAGCGCGGCTTGGCGTCGCCGGACGCCTTGGCGAGCTTGACGGCGGCCGTCTTGATGTCGGCCGAGAGCCGGGACTTGTTGGCACGCTTCGCCGCGGCCCGCTGGGCGATCTCGGTCTTGAGCTGCGGGATCCCCCAGCCGAGCTTGGCCGAGACCGGGATCACCGGGACGTTGCGCAGCCCGTCCTGGTCCAGCAGCCGGCGTACGTCACCCAGCATCGCCTCCCGACGGTCCTCGGGAACGCGGTCGATGTGGTTGAGCACCACGACCATGATCTCGGAGTGGGTCCGGAGCGGCTGCAGGTAGCGGTCGTGGATGGCCGCATCGGCGTACTTCTGCGGGTCGAGCACCCACACCAGCATGTCGGCGAGCTCGACCAGCCGGTCGACCTCGAGATGGTGGGAGACCTCGGTGGAGTCGTGGTCGGGCAGATCGAGCAGCACCACGCCGTCGAGCTCGTGCCCCTCCCGGCGGGTGTCGAGCATCGAGTCACGGGTGGTCTGGTGACGCTCCGGGATGCCCAGCCACTCGAGCAGCTCCTGGGCGCCCTCCGAGCCCCACACGCACGCGGTCGCCCACGACGTGGTCGGCCGGCGGACGCCGACGGCGGAGAGCTCCAGCCCGGTCAGGGCGTTGAACGTGGAGGACTTGCCCGACCCGGTCGCCCCCGCGACTCCGACGACCGTGTGGTCGGCGGAGAGCTTGAGGCGCCCCTGGGCCTTGTTGACCACGCCGCGCGCCTCCTCGACGAGCCCGTCGTCGAGGCGACCCGTCGCAGCCACGGTCGCAGCGGTCAGTCCGTCCAGTCGATCACCGAGGTCTCCACCCCGGCTGACCAGGTTCTTCGCACCTTCGAGCAGGCCGCTCAATGATCCCCCTTCAGTCCCTGACAAGTCTCAGTCTTCGCCGCGCTGGCTGGCGAACCGGGCGTCGCCGACCTTACGCGCGGCGTGCCGCAGTCGCTCCGGTGCACCCTGGTCGATCTGCAGCGCGTCGACCTGTCCCGTGTAGCGCGCACGCTCCTCGTCGACGAGCCCCACGATGCGTACCTCCAGCGCCTTGCGCGCCTTGGCGGCCAGCCCGCGCACGGCCTGGTCGCCGAAGACCGCCTCCAGCAGCTTCTGCCCGAGCAGGAGCGTCCCGCCGGCGATGCCCACCTCGGCACCGACGAGCGCTCCTCCGGTCGAGGCGAAGACGACCACCATCAGCGCGACGCCGAGGCCGTTGACCCCGTAGGAGAGGAACTTCGCGGTCGTACGCTTGTCCTGGCCCTCGCTGCGCACCATGTCGAGCACGTCCTGCTGCCAGTCGCGCACCGCACGCTCGGCCTTGGGCCGCAGCGCCCGTGAGGCCCGGCCGAGATCGGCGGGGCCGGCGGCCAGCAGCCCGCGTCCTGCCGGGCTCATCTGCCAGGCCGCCTCGGCCCTCTCGGCGGCCGCCTCGCACTGCTCCAGGATCAGCATCTCCAGGCCGCCCTGCACGGCCGCCGTCACCCGCTCGGCCTGCTGCGGCTTGCCCTTGATCGAGCCCAGGATCCGGTCGCGGATCATTCCGACCCGGCTCTCCAGCGCCTTGAGGATCTCGCCGGTGCCGACGAACTCCTGCCAGCGCGCGAGCACCTCGCCGCGCAGCAGCGTGCCGTCGGCGGTCGCCGCCATGATCGACTTGAGCGCGTCGTCGTAGGCCATGTCCGCGTCCGTACGCAGCCGCTGCGCGGCCTCCCCCTGACCGTCGGCGGTGTCGGCGATCGGGTGGACCTCGAGGGTCAGCGCCCGCACCGCACCGTCGAGCGTCTGGGTGACGACCTGATGACGCGCGGTGGCGTCGTCGGCGAGCATGTCGAGCCAGGCGCGTACCTCGGCGACGTGGTCGGCGGGCAGCAGCCCGGCGTCGGAGACCTCGCCCTCGTGGACGATGAAGAGCGGGGAGTCCTTGAGGCCGCGCGAGGCCAGCATCCGGGCCAGGTGACCGGCCACGGTCTGCACCGCGTCGGTCGGCGTGCGGTCGAGCACCACGGCCACCGCCGTGGAGCGGTTGGCGGCCAGCTGCAGGAACTCCCAGGGCACCTGGTCGGCGTAGCGCGCGGCCGAGGTGACGAAGACCCACAGGTCGGCCGCGGCGAGCAGCTCGGCCGCGAGCACCCGGTTGGCCTCCTCGACCGAGTCGACGTCGGGAGCGTCCAGGATCGCCAGCCCGGGGTGCAGCTTGTCGCTGGCGACCAGCTGCAGCGCGCCGGGGTCGTTGGTCGGGTGATCGACCCGCTCCAGCTCGGGCAGCAGCCGGTCCTGCCCGAACCAGCGGGCGTCGTCGGGGTGGTGCACGAGCACCGGTGAACGGGTCGTCGGCCGCAGCAGCCCGGGCGTGGTGACCTTGCTGCCGACCAGCGAGTTGACCAGCGTCGACTTGCCGGCGCCGGTGGAGCCGCCGACGACCGCGAGCATCGGCGCGTCGATGGTCATCATCCGCGGGATGACGTAGTTCTCGAGCTGCTCGACCATGTTCTGCCGCGCGGCCCGCTGCTCCTCGGCGCCGGGCAGGTCCAGCGGCAGGGTGACCTCGGTCAGCGCCTGGTGGAGCTTCACCAGCGCGGTCACCATCCGGTTGCTCTCGCCGCCGGACGCCAGGATCTCGGCCCTGGCGGCCTCGAACTCGGTCATCGGCTTCTCGGCGAGCATCCCCGCCGTCAACGCCTCGTAGGCCTGCGGCTCCCCACCGGGAGCCTGCGCTTGTTCCTCACTCATCCCGTCATCACCTGTCCGCTCGGGAACGCGATGTGTGGACGTACCTCACTGATCCGGTCAACGTATGCCCTCCCCCGGGCGGCGAAGTCTGGCGGCGGGTTGCCGCGCAGGAATCGCCAGTGCAAGTATCCGAGCTCGATCGCAGCCTGCTGGTATTCACGCATGGCCGCAACCCCCTGAGCCCCTCCATGGGTCGACGCGAACTTCCGGGCCTGATCCCGCCGCCGCAGATCGACCACCCAGCCGATGTCGGTGTAGGGAATCAGCCCGCGCTGGGCCGCGTCGGTCAGCGAGCGGGTCAGCACGATCCGCTCGGACTTCCGCCGCCAGATCGCGAAGACCACCATCGAGACGAACGCGGGCACCATCAGCACGACGTACGCCAGCAGGAAGCCGGCCCCGTCGAAGAGCAGCGTCGAGCCGTTCCAGGTGCCGTGGGTCAGCACCGCCACCGCGTAGCCCAGCAGCGGCGCGACCACCTTGAGCCAGCGCTTGCGGGTCACCACCGCGACACCGATGCCGATGCCGGTGAAGGCGGTGAAGAGCGGGTGTGCGAACGGGCTGAACAGGCAGCGCATCACGAAGACGACGGTGAACTCACCGATGTGTCCGGTCGAGCTGTCGCCCATGCCGGGCGTGCCGTTGTAGGTGCCGCCGAGATAGAGGATGTTCTCGGTGAACGCGAAGCCGATGCCGACCATCCCGGCGTAGACGATGCCGTCGAGCACACCGTCGAGGAGATGGCGCCGCCAGAACAGCAGCACGAAGAGGAACAGCCCCTTGGCCGCCTCCTCGGTGACCGGCGCGACGATCGCCAGCTGGGTCGGCTCGCTCCACCCGGCGAGCAGCGCCCCCACGCTCTGCACGATCAGCGCTGCCGCCACCGCGATGAAGGCGCCCCACCCCAGGCCGAGGGCCAGCAGCGACTTCGGCTCGGGCTCGTAGCGGTCGAGCCAGAGGAAGGCGTAGACCAGCGGCACCACCGGGATGGCCGCGAAGAGCACCCCGAGGATCGCGCCGGTCGGAGCCAGCTGGTTGTCGACCACACTCGTGCTCAGCAGGACGACGCCGAGAACAGGTAAAGAGGTCAGCACGACAAGCACGCCCACCACGATGGTGAACGTGCGGCTGCTTCTTGTCGGATCCTTCGGGATCGCCCCCATGCGCGCCAGACTATCGGGCGACCGGGCCGCCCGTGCCACCAGACACCGATCGAGACACCCTCGCAACCCCGGTGGCCTGGGAACTCACGAGCGTTGTCGTCACGGCGCGGCGTACGATTCCCATATGACGGACAACGGCGCCCCCACCCCTGCAGACGACCACACCGAGAGCCACGACCAGACGGTTCCCGAGGCTTGGTCCAACTTCATGAGGGAGGGCTGGGACGACCGCGAGGTCGAGGTCCCCGAGCATCCGATCACCCCGTGGGCGGCTGCGCGCCGGGAGCGGCTCGCGGGCATCTTCCCGGGCGAGCGCCTGGTGGTCCCGGCCGGCACCTACAAGGTCCGCGCCAACGACACCGACTACCGCTTCCGTGCCGACACCGCGCACGTCCACCTGACCGGCAACCAGACCTCCGACGCCGTCGTCGTGATCGAGCCCGACGGCTCCTCGGTCCTGTACGCCCGCCCGCGCAGCGGCCGCGACACCGACGAGTTCTTCCGCGACCGTCAGTACGGCGCGCTCTGGGCCGGTGCCCGCCCCTCCGCCCGTGAGCTCTCCGACTCGCTCGGCATCGAGGTACGCCACGTCGACCAGCTCGCCTCCGCGCTCGCCGGCAACACCCCGACCCGGGTGCTCCGCGGCGTCTCGGCCGACGTCGACAAGCTGGTCGCCCCGACCGAGGGCGGCCGCGACGACGAGTTCGCCAAGGCGCTCTCCGAGCTGCGCCTGATCAAGGACGAATGGGAGCTCGGGGAGCTGCAGGAGGCCTGCGACATCACCGTGCGCGGCTTCACCGACGCGGTGCGCGAGTGGGACCAGGTGCTCGTGCACGGCGAGCGCTGGATCGAGGGCACCTTCTTCCGGCGTGCACGCGCCGAGGGCAACGACCTCGGCTACGACTCGATCGTCGGCGGCGGCTCGCACGCCACCACGTTGCACTGGATCGACAACAGCGGTCCGATCGTCCCCGGCGAGCTCGTGCTGCTCGACATGGGTGTGGAGGGCCACAACCTCTACACCGCCGACATCACCCGCACGCTCCCCATCTCCGGGAAGTTCACGCCGCTGCAGCGCAACCTCTACGAGCTCGTCTACAACGCCCAGCAGGCCGGCATCGAGGCGATCCGCCCCGGCGTCACCTTCCGGGCCGGCCACTTCGCCGCGATGGAGATCCTCGCGCACGGTCTCGACGACCTGGGGCTGCTCCCCGTCTCCGTCGACGAGGCTCTCTCGGAGGACAACAAGACCTACTCCCGTTGGACCCTCCACGGCGTCTCCCACATGCTCGGCCTCGACGTGCACGACTGCGCCTCCGCGTCGAAGGAGGCCTACGTCGAGGGCCCGCTGCAGGAGGGCATGGTCCTCACCGTCGAGCCGGGCCTCTACTTCCAGAAGGAGGACAAGCTCGTCCCCGAGGAGCTGCGCGGCATCGGCATCCGCATCGAGGACGACATCGTCGTCACCAAGGACGGTGCCGTGAACCTGTCCAAGGGTCTGCCCCGCACGGCCGACGACGTCGAGGCGTGGATGGGCCAGTATCTGTGACGTGAATGCTGACCGAGGTAACTCAGTCGGGTGGCGCTGTCTTCGTGGAGCTCCACGAGGGCAGCGACTGCTCACCGAGTTACCTCGGTCAGCGGCCGCCGTGGCCGGCTGCGTCGCCCTGGCCGCAGCCCTGACGGCCTGCGGCCCCAGCAGTACGCCACGCCAGCAGCCCGCCGCGTCCGAGACGCCGAGCGCCTCGGCGTCGGCCTCCGCGGCGCCGGCCTCGGGCGACGTCTTCGAGGACACCGTGGTCGGGATCGACCCGGGCCACAACGGCGGCAACGCCGGCGCACCCGAGGTGATCAACAAGCCGGTGTGGAACGGGCGCTCGCGAAGCCCGTGCAACACCACCGGCACGGCCACGGCCGACGGCTTCCCGGAGACCGACTTCACCTGGGCGGTGGCCACGAAGCTCGCCGCCGATCTGCGCGAGTCGGGCGCGACCGTGGTCATGACCCGCGACAGCAACGACGGGGTCGGGCCGTGCATCGACAAACGGGCCCAGATCATCAACGACGCGAAGGCCGACGTCGCGATCGACATCCACGCCGACGGCGCGGCGCCGTCCGAGCGCGGCTTCTCGCTGCTGATCCCGGTGCCCTCCGGCACCAACGACGAGATCGTCCAGCCGTCGCGACGCTACGCCGAGCTGCTGCGTACCGAGATGCGGAGGACCGGCATGCCGCTGGCCTCCTACCTGGGCGAGGGCGGGTTCGTGGAGCGCGACGACCTGGCCGGCCTCAACCTCACCACGGTCCCGCAGGTGCTGCTCGAGACCGGCAACATGCGCAACCCCGAGGATGCACGCCTGCTGAAGTCCGATCGGTTCCAGGAAAGGACGGCCGCCGCCATCAAACGGGCGATGGCGGCGTACCTCCGCTCACGCTGAGCGGATCAGCTCAGATCAACTCAGAGCTTCGTCCACTCGACCGACTCGAGGCCGTACTCCTCCGCGATCGGCCCCCATGCCTTGGCGGCCGCCTTCTTCGGGTCGTGGCTGGCCAGGCTGAGCGTGGTCGCCTTCTCCAGCTTGCGCTTGCCACCGACGCACTCACCCTCGGCGTTGAGCTTGCGCTTCTCGCCCCAGGCGGCGAAGGCCAGGTCGGCGTTCTGCGAGGTCAGCCATGCGGACTCGAGGTTCTTCACGAGCTTGCGGGAGCCCGGGAGGACGGCGGTGTCGATCTTGGCGACCTTCGTCGCCAGCTCCTTGCGAGACGCGGCGGCGTCCTGGAAGGTCTGGATCGCCTCCTCGATGTTCTCGCACGCCTCGAGGTCGGCTTGGGCGGCACCGATGGCTTCCTTGTCCTTCGCCGAGGTCTTGATGAGCTCGTCGATCTTCTTGGCCTCGGCGGCCGCGCCGCCCCCGGTCGTGGTGGCGCCCTGGGTGGTGCCGGTGTCGGCATTGGCGTCGCCGTTGCTGTTGACCAGGCCGATGACGAAGGCGATGACCGCGACCACGACGGCCACGACCAGGGCGATCAGGACCCAGCGCTTCCGGTCGAGACCACCGGGGCCCTTGCCCTGGCCCTGGCCGCGCTGCGGCTCGTAGCGGGCGTCGAAGCCGTTCCCGTAGGGGTCGTAGCCCTGCGGAGCCATCGGCGGCGGCGCAGGGGCGTTCGGCCCGGGGCCGACCGGCGGCTGACCCACGAGGGTGGCGTCGGCGTAGAGGTTCTGGCCGTAGGGGTCGGCGTACGGCTGGCCGAACTGGTCCTGAGACCCGTCCTGCGGCTGGCCGAAGGGCTGTTCGTAGGCCTGGTCGGGCCCCTGGTCGTACGGCTGGTCGTACGGCTGGGACCACTGGGCCTGGTCCGGCTCCAGCTGAGGCGCGAGCGGGGCGTAAGCGGGATCGCCGTACACCGCCGTCTGCTCGCCCTGGTCGGGCTGGCCGTGGTCGGGCTGAGCGTCGTAGCGAGCCTCGGGCGCCGGAGCGTCGAACTGCTGCTGCGGTGGCGCGAACTGCTCGAACTCGTCGCGCGGGCGGGTGCCCCCGGACGCGTCCTCCGCGGCGTCGAACCGCGGGCTCATCGCGACCTGGGTGTTGTCCTGAGCCTGTCGAACGGTCTCCCCCGGGCGGACCGGCTCGGGCTGGCGGGGCTCGACCGGCGGCATCGCCTCGTGGGTCGCGTCAGGGTCCGGACCACCCACCTGCGGGCCGTCCAGGTGCGGGGCGGGCTCGACGTACGCCGGGTGCTCACCGCTCTGGTTGTGGGCGCCGACCGGGCGAGCAGGCAGCGGAGGCATGGCCATCGGCTCCGGCTCCGGGCTCTCGGGCAGCTGCTGCTCGGGCTGCCGCGGCTGCTGCCGCTGCGGCATCTCCGGCTCCGGTGCGGGCGCCTCGAAGGCGGGCTGCACGGGCTCAGGCCGCTCTGTCGGAACGGGCTCGGGTGCGGGCTGCTCCTCGGGGGCGCGATCGGCCTGCCCAGGCTGGTCGGCCTGCTCGGCCTGCTCTGCCTGTTCGGCGAGTTTCCTGCGCTTGGGCAGGAAGAGCGACTGCGACTGAGAGGCGAGCTCGGGCTCGAACTTCGGCGTACGCGCCGCGAGCCCGAACAGGCCACCACCCTCCGAACCTGCCGGCGGCGGAGCCATACCGCCACCGAAGGCGGGCTGCTCACCGCTGGGCGCGGTCATGCTCAGCTGGGGTGCCATCGAGGCCCCCGGCGTACGTCGTACCTGCTCGAGCGGCAACGGGGCCGGCTCCGTGTCGGCCTCGGGCGCGGGCATCGAGGCTCCCTGACCGCGCCTCGGCAACGACAGACCACCCTGCTCAGGATCGGCACCCCGCTGCGGCAGTCGCGGCGGTGCGACCGGCTCCGGTGCACCTTGCGACGGCGGCTGATGAGCGCTTCTGACGGGGGTCCCACAACCTGTGCAGAAGCGCATACCGGTGACGGCTGCACCGCACGAGGTGCACATGGACTCCATAGTCATGACCGGGGACCTTACCGATGATCCGGTCCAGTCTCGAACCCTCGTAGTCCGCCAAGCGGACACGCACGTCGACAGTGTGGGGACAGTGCGCCCAAATACCCCCCACACCTTGGTAACACTCCGGTCAGCGTTTCGGTTTCCGATGCACACAAGGGATACGGGCACCGGTAAGATCGGGCGCGGCCTGCGCAAACCCCCTTCCGGCGGGGTGCTCGCGCGGGCCACGCCTCCGTAGCTCAGCTGGATAGAGCATCGGCCTTCTAATCCGACGGTCACAGGTTCGAATCCTGTCGGGGGCGCCCCAGGAATTTGTGTGGGTTAAATCATGCGCCCGCGCGTGTTTCGGCTGCGACGACTTCGGAGGCGGCCCTCCCGGCGTACAACGTCCGGAAGAACGGCAGGGCGCGGTGCACCATCGGACCGATGAGAAGGGCCTCGGCGACGGTGCCGATCCCGACGAGTCCACCGAGGAGCCAGCCCACCGCCAGCACGGTGATCTCGACGCCCGCACGGCAGAGCCAGACCGGGGCGCCGGTCCGCTGGTGGAGGCCGGTCATCAGGCCGTCGCGGGGACCAGGACCGAGGCCCGGCGCGATGTAGATCCCGGTGGCCGCGGCGAGCAGCGACAGCCCACCCACGAAGACCGCGACCTGCGCGAGCGGGCCGGAGACGGGCGGGATGAGCCACAAGCCGATGTCGGCCGAGGTGCCGACCATGAGCACGTTGAGCACCGTCCCGATCCCGGGCCGCTGGCGCAGCGGTATCCACACCAGCAGCACGCCGAGACCGATCAGGTTGGTCATCAGGCCGAACGAGATGCCGGTGACCTCGACCAGACCCGAGGTCAGCACGTTCCAGGGCCCGACGCCGAGCGAGGCACGCAGAAGCAGAGCGAGTGCGATGCCGTACAGGAAGAGTCCAGTTATCAACCAGGCGAGCGACTTCACAGAGAGATCCTTCACGATTCCAAAGCCAATCACGGGTCCAATCGAAGGTAAAGAAGCCAATTGGCGTAAGGTGGACTCATGCCTCGCGGAAGAATCGGTGCCACTGCGCTCGCTGGCCTGCTCGGTCAGTGGCAGGGAGAAGGCCCGGCGTACGAGAACCTCGCCGAACGGATCCAGCTGCTGCTGATCGACGGACGGCTCTCCGCCGACGTCCGTCTCCCCTCGGAGCGCGAGCTCTCCGAGCGGCTCATGCTCAGCCGCACCACCATCACCGCCGCCTACCGCCGGCTGCGGGAGCACGGCTATGCCCTGAGCGTGCAGGGGTCGGGTACGACGACGAAGCTCCCACCGACCGCACCCGACTCGTTCATCGAGGGCGGGGAGATCGACCTGGTCAGGGCCACCTTGCCGGCCACCCGGCGGCTGCCCGAGGCCGCGGTCGAGGCGACCCGGCGGCTGGCCGACCACATGAGCGGCCCCGGCTACACGCTGTGGGGCATCGAGGAGCTCCGGGCGGAGATCGCGGCGCGCTACACCGCTCGCGGCCTGCCGACCGACCCCGACCAGATCATGGTGACCACCGGCGGCCAGAGCGCGATCGCGCTGCTCGCCCGCACCGTGATCAGCCGCGGTGACCGGGCCTACGCCGAGAGCCCGTCCTATCCCAACGCCTACGACGCTCTCAGCCTCGCCGGCGCCAGGATCATCACCAGCCCGGTCACCACCGACGCCGGCTGGGACATGCCGGCGATGGCAGCCGCCATCGCCCGCACCACCCCGGTGATGGCGTACGTCATGCCCGACTTCCACAACCCGACGTCTCGCTCGATGTCGACCGAGGACCGGCTCCGCCTGCTGCACGCCGCGGCGAAGGTCGACACCCTCGTGGTGGCCGACGACACCACCGCCGAGCTCGACATCGACCGTCGCCAGAAGTTCCCGCCGCTGGCCGCGATGGCCGGGGAGCACCAGGCCCGTGTCGTCCACATCGGCTCGGCGAGCAAGATGCTGTGGGGCGGGCTGCGGGTCGGCTGGATCCGGGCCGACCCGGTGCTGCTGACCCAGATCGCCAGCGGACGCTCGGCGACCGACCTCGGCACCCCGATCTGGGAGCAGCTGGTCACCACGATCCTGTTCCAGCACCTCCCCGAGATCCTCGAGGAGCGCGCCGCACAGCTCGCCGCCGGCCGCGCCGCGCTCTACCACGCGATGCGCGAGCACCTCCCCGACTGGGAGCTGCCGCCGCGCATCGACGGCGGCCTCTCCGCCTGGGTCGGCCTGCCCGCGCCGGTCAGCTCCCAGCTCACCCTCGCGGCCAGGCCCCACGGCCTGCTCGTCACCGCGGGTCCGCGTTTCGGCGTGGACGGCGCCTACGAGCGCCATCTGCGGCTGGCGATCACGCCGCGGCCCGAGCTCGTCCGCCGCGGCGTCGAGATCCTCGCCGAGGTCTGGCCCCGCGCCGCCTCCACCCCCGCCCTGGCCCTCACCACC
>NZ_JBHVKN010000126.1:0-14629 GCF_042798075.1 Nocardioides sp. NPDC057772 | reverse complement strand
GTGGGTGCCGGGCGGCCGGATCACCGTGACCCTCCTGGCACTGCTCGCCTTCCTGCTGCTGCTGAGCACCTTCGTGCTCCAGCCGTTCCAGATCCCCAGCGGGTCCATGGAGCGCGGATTGAGGATCGGGGACCGGGTTCTCGTAAACAAGTTGGTCGTCGCCGTCGCCGCAATCGTGCTGCTGGTCGGCGGGGCGCTGTGGGCCAACCGCGGCGACGAGCCGGCGGCGGATCCGAAGAGGGCCGCCTCCGCGTCACCGCTGTCGGAGGCCACCGACGAGACGACGGAGAACGCCGCCGAGGAGGAGTCCGAGGAGCCCTCGGAGGAGACGACGCCCACCGAGGCCGCCAGTGAGACCGCCAGTGAGACCCCGAGCGAGAGCCCTTCGGCGAGCGAGACCGCCGGTGCCACCGCCGAGGGCATCGACGCGTTCATCCGCAACTATCTCGCGACCGCTCCCGACAACCCCGACAGCGCGTTCAGCTCGATGCTGACCCCGGCGTTCCAGGCCAGCAGCGGCGGGATCGAGGGCTATCGCAACTGGTGGGGCTCCGTCGCGAGCACCAGCGTCGTCTCGGTCTCCCCCAGCGTCGACCCGCTCCAGGTGACCTACACCTACACGTACACGATGAAGGACGGCCGCAACGACGGCGGCACGGTCACGCTCGGGCTCGTCTACGACGACGGTCGCTACCTCATCGACACCGAGGGCTGACCGCGTCAGAGCAGCTTCCCCAACGGCCCCAGATCGATGTTGAGGTCCTCCGGGGTGAGCCCGAAGTGATCGCGCAGCTCGGTCATCTTCTCGTCGAGCAGCATCAGGGTCTGGCCCAGGCGCTCGATGTCGTCGTCGCTCAGGCCACCGGCATCCATGCGCCGGATCGCCTGGCGCTCCATCAGCTGCCGGAGCAACTCCACCAGGGTGAGGACGAGCTGAACGAGGCCCTTCTCGACGGACTCGGGGTCGGCGTCGATGCGCCGGCTCAACGCGGACGGCAGGTCGCGTTCGTCGTCGAGGTCCAGGGGCCACGGGGCGGCATCGTCGGAGCGGCTCACTCGCCGATCTCCTGACAGAAGCTGAACGGTGGCCACGGGCCGGTGACCGTCGCGCCGGATCGGGCCGCCGCCCAGTCCTCGATGGCGGTCCGCACGTCCTCGACCTGCTCGTCGGCAACCAGCACCGACAACCGCGACTCCTGGGGGCGGACCGGCCGCAGCGGCGTGATCTCGGAGGCGTACGCAGCGAGCAGTGCCCTCAGCTCGGCGGTCTCGGCGTCGTGCTCCTTCACCTCCGTCGCGCGCCGGCGGAGATAGTCCGTGCCCGTCCTCCCGCTCCGGGCACGATCGGGCAGCGGGAGGTGGACGATGCACTCGCTGTGGCCGGTGACGGCGCACAGGCGTTCGGTCCACTCGGCCTCGCGCTCGGCGACCAGCTGGTCCAGCTCGTCCTCGTCGTTCACGACCGTCCCGAAGCGCATCGGCAGCACAGGGACGTAGGACCACAGCTGGTGGAGGACGCGGCCGAAGTCGAGCAGCTCGCGCGTCGACCGCTCGGGTGGCTGCGTACGGGGCTCGGCGAAGACGGTCAACCCGCGCGAACGGTGTGGTTCCAGCGGGGTCTCCACCGCGCCGACCATGCTGTCGGCGTCGGCGGCGGCCACGGCGTAGAGGAGCATCACGACTGCCTCCCGGAGCCGGGCAGCGAGACCCGGTGGGCGGGGGCGAGCACCAGGCGCAGGCCGAGGTAGACGAGGTCGACGCCCGCGAGCGACAGCACGATGTCGCCGCCCACGACGACGCCGCCGTCGATCACGCGGTCGACGAGGTCGACGAGCGAGGTCTCGTCGAGGGCCGGGGAGTGCTCGAGGGTCACGGCGCCGTCCCGGTCAGGTCGTCATCGCGCCGCTCCCCCGCGCCGACGAAGCTGTAGGGCGGCCACGGGCCACTCACCTCGACGCGCATGCCGGCATCGACGACCAGCTGGTTGTGATGCTCCTCGGCCACCCGGAGGAACCGCCGCTCCTTCTCACGGGGCACGAGGTAGGCGCTGTTGAGCAGCATCGGCTCCTCACGCCCGGTCACCGCGCTGTCCAGCGGAGCCCTGACGACGCTCGCGACCGCCTCGCGGGCCAGCGCTTCGTGGGTGTTCGCCAGGAGGCGCTCGCGCCGGCCGCGTTGCTCGTTGCGCGCGTCCTGCTGGGACCGGCGTCGCTCCAGGTACTCGCGGCCGCTGCGGGGCGCCGGAGCCTCGGACTCGCGCGGGGCCGAGATCGGGAAGACCTGCAGCGACCACTCGACTCGCCCGCGCAGGAGCTGCCAGGCGCGTTCGAGACGGGAGCGGCTGGAATCGAGCGCGGCGACCAGCGCCTCGTCGCTCGGGTAGATCCCGGGCAGCTGCAGCGGCAGCACGTCCCCGTGGTCGACCAGGTCCTGGAGCACCTCGTGGTGGGTCGAGGCGATCGGCGTGACCCAGCGGGTGTCCTCGCCGTGCTCGGCCCACGCGGCCTCGCCGAACGACTCCGCCGCCAGATCGCTGACGACCACATCGAGGTCGTGGAAGCCGACGGTGCGGATCCCTGCGCCGGCGATGCCGTGATCGGGCAGGGCCCGGGGCCGGTGGACCAGGCCGTACGCATGGACGACGGTGGTCGGGTCAGCGGCGCTCACGGCTCTTCTCCCCTTCCACGATCTCGCTCTGCTCGCCGACGCTGCGCTCGAGCGCCTCGAGGCGCTTGCGGAGGTCGAGCTCCTCGTCCTGCTTCTCCTCCTCCGCGAGGTTGCTGACGAACGGGTCGCCCTCCCACCAGTTGATGCCCATCTCCCGGGCGCGATCGACCGAGGCGACCATGAGCCGGACCTTGATGGTCAGCAGCTCGATGTCGAGAAGCCTGACCTGGATGTCGCCGACGATCACGATGCCCTTGTCGAGGACGCGCTCGAGGACGTCGGCGAGGTTCTGGGAAGAAGGTTGGGGCCGGTTGTTGACGAAGACCGGCGTCCGTGGTGTCTCGGTCATCGATCGTCCACCTGGGCTCGGAGATAGCGGTTGACGCGGTGGTAGCCGGTGATCTCACCGTCCTTGTCGACGGTCACCTCGTAGGAGGCGAGCACGTCGGTGGTCTCCGGGACTCGTTCGAGCTCGAGGATGTCGGCGGTGACGACCCAGCCGTCGTCGTCGCGACGGATCGCGGTCACGCCCTCGGCGGGACATCCCACCAACGCCTCGAGCTCCTCCAGCACGTGCTCGGCGATCGTCGACAGCCTCTCAGTCATGCCAGCCTCCGGCCATCAGTCGCTGCACCAGCCCCTCCTCGAGATCGGCCGCCTGCTCGTCGGTCAGCTCGCCGGCCCGGTGCCGGGCGTCGACGTCGTCGAGCGCGGCCTGGACCGCGGCCGGGTCGTAGTACTGGCTCTCGGCCTCCTCGAGGATCTTCTCGCCGACCCAGACCACCCCGCGTACGGGCGCGATCGGCAGGGTGAGCAGCTGGGTGATCAGCCCCATGCGGGCACCTCCGAGGAGGCGGCGTCGAGGAATGCGTACGGTGGCTGCGGGCCGACGTAGCGAAGCGCTGCCAACGGCGCCAGGTCCTCGCGCAGGCTCGTCACCGTCGCGTCGACCTCGCTCTGTCGGTCGCGCTCGACCAGCAGCGCGGCCTCGACCGCCTGCAGCGCTCCGCGGGCCTCCCCGAGAGAGACGGCGCGGGCGACCGAGACCAGCGCGTCGACGACGCGGTCACCGACCTCGCCCCGCAGCACGTCGAGCGCGGCGGCCATCGCCTCGCCCAGGCGCAGCTCGGACGATGGCCGCTCCCCCGGACTCGCACGCTGTACGTGGTCGCGGAGCGCGACCAGGTCGGGATCGCGCCGCAGCGCCTCTCGGAGGGCTTCCTCCTCGTTCAGGTCGACGGACACGGTGAGCTGCAGCAGGCCGTCGAACCGCTCCAGGAGCGAACGGATCTCTCCGCCCCGGCTCTCGATCAGCTCGTGGCGTACCGTGTCGTCGTCCGGCATCTCCACGCCGAACTGCATCGGCAGCACCGTCCCGAGCGCGGCCATCGCCTCGAGCGCGTGGGCGTGGGCCATCAGGTCCTCGCGCAGCACACGGCTGTCGGGCTCGACCTCGCTGACGAGCACGCGGAGTCCGTCGCCCTCGATCTGCCGCAGGGGGCGAGCCGCCCGGCCGGTCCGGTCCGGTGGGATCGGGACCGATGTGTCCGTCACCCCGTAGATGTGCAGGGGCACGGTCAGCCCTCCTCGTCCCGGTTGCGCCGTGACGTGCTCTTGCGGGCGCGGTTGGAGGACTGCTTGCGACCCTGGTCGTCACGGCCGCCCTCGGAGGCCCCCTCGGACTCCTCGTCGGAGTCCTCGTCGCCGCCGGGGAGGATGCTCTCCAGCTTCTCCTTGGCCCCCTCCAGAGCCCCCGATGTCTTGCCCTTGGAGCCGGACTCCGAGATGTCCTGGATCAGCTCGGGGATCCCGTGGGTCTCGGTCTCGGTGAGATCCAAGCGCGAGGTCGCCTGGGCGAATCGGAGGTAGGTGTCCACGCTCGCGATGACGATGCGCGCATCGATGGTGATCAGCTCGATACCGACGAGCGAGACGCGGACGTACACGTCGATGACCAGACCCTTGTCCAGGATCGTGTCGATGACGTCCGCGAGGCTGCTCGGCGCAGGTCTGTCGAGATAGCGGTTCTGCTGGGTGATGGTCATGAGTCAGTCGCTTTCGGTTGGTCTCCGGCTGGCACGGGCTCCACGGCCCGCCTGAGCAGATGCCGGCGGATATAGGCCCGGTTGGCTCCGAGCGAGGTCGCCAGGCGTGACTTCCCGCAGCCGACGAAGTAGCCGATGCACCAGTCGAGCTGCTGAAGGGCGTCCTCGGTGGCGGTGCGATATCGATCGACCTCCTCCATGAGCTCGACGATCTCCTGCTCGAGCTCCTGGACTCGGCGGTCGTCCCCGGCCACGGTCACGACCCCGTCGACGACGAGCTGGACGACGTACGCTTGCTGGCACTCCGCTTGCTCGCCGTCTTCTTCGCGGGCCTGTGAGCAGTCTTCCGGGTGGTGGTCTTCTTCGCGGCGGACTTCTTCGCCGGCGCGCTGTTGGTCGACCTCCCGCTGGAGCTGCGCGAGTTCGTCGAGGACGTACGCGGCTTCTGCTGCGTGTCCGTCTCGGTATCCGTCTCCGCGTCTTCCTCGGTGTCGTCCTCGGCGTCGTCGCCAGCGTCGGAGTCCACGACCTGCTGGTCGTGGATCTCGCCCGTCCACCCCTCGATCTCGTCGCGATGGAGGAGCGTGTGGTTGGCCACGTGCCGGCGGAAGTGGGCCATCTCCAGGCGCACCCGGCGGCCCTGGGCACGCCACAGGTTGCCGGTGTGCTCGAAGAGACCCTTCGGGTGGTACTCGAGCGTCACCAGGATCCGGGTCAGGTTGGGCGCGAGCTCGTGGAAGGTGACCGCGCCGTCGACGCGTCCCTTCTCGCTCTCGCTGGTCCAGACGATGTGCTCGTTGGGGACCTGGTCGTGGATGGTCGCCTTCCAGGTGCGGTGGGACCAGAAGACCTGGGCCTGCCAGGTCACCACCTCGTCCTCCTCCTGCTTGACGTTCTCGACCTTCTTCATGAACGTCGGGAACTCCTCGAAGCGGGTCCACTGCTCGTAGGCGACCTCACGGCTGACGGGTACGTCGATCGACTCGACGATGTTCGTCACCTTGAGCTTCTTGCCGCCGTTCTTCTCCCCCTTGCGAAGGCCACCCGCGGCATGGCCGACGGTGTCCTTGACCTGGACCGCCGTGTCCTTCACCTTCTCGACGGGTTGCTTGACCTTGCCGACGGCCGCCTTCGCCCCCGCCTTCATCGCGCCGGTCTTGACCTGCTTGGTGCCCTTCTTCGCGGGCTTGCCGTCCGCGAAGTCGGTCAGTCGCTGGGTCAGGCTCTCGACCCCGTGGCCGATCTTGTTCAGACCATGGGTGCCGAGCGCGTGGCCGAGGCCTCTCGCCTCGGCGCGCAGCCGGTCCACCGGCAGCTGGGACAGCAGGCCCGTGGGCGCCTTGTCGGTCTTCTCGCGGGTCTCGCCGGCCATGGCTCAGGCACCTCCCGTCGGGGCGCCTGAGCGGCGACGGCGGGGGCTCCGCGTACGTCGTTGCGGCTTCGCCGGCTCGTTCTCTTCGTCCTGCTCGTCGGGCTCGTCCTGTACGTCGTGCTCGTCGCGGGGACGCTCGTCCTCCGGTTCGACGTCCTCCTCGTCCTCCCACTCGTCCTCGGGCTCCTCGTCCCCGGGCTCTTCGTCCTCGGGACCCGCTTCGTCGACCTGGGCGTCCTCGGCCTCGTCGAACTCGCCTTCGGGCTCTTCGTCTCGCTCGGTCTCGTCGAGCTCGTCCTCGGGCTCCTGGTCCTGCTGGTCCTCCGGCGCCTCGTCGGTTTCCTTGCCGGTGTCCTTACCGGTGTCCTTGTCGGTGGCCTTGCCGGACGTCGGCGACTCCACCCAGGCCGAGCTCCGCTCGTGCAACCGATCACTGAGCTTGTCGATCCGGCCGGCAGCGGCCGCGACAGCGGCGGCCTTGCCCGCCTGCACGAGCTGCCCGCTGACCTGATGGCTCAGCTTCTGTACGTCGGGCGAGCTGTTCAGGCTCTGAGTGCCGTGCCTCAGGAGCTCGAGCCCCCGCGCACGGACGGCGCTGTTGCCGAGCGCCGAACCGACGATCAGTGCCAGTCGAAACTTCTTGAACCGCCCGAGCAGATAACCGGCCGCGACAGCGGCTCCCACATTGGTGGCGGCAGACATGATGATCGTGCTCCCTCCTCGGGTGGTCCTCCAACCACCCACGTACCCCCGGAGGTACCCGATGCCCAGCGGGGCATACCTGTGCAGCACGAAATCGCGACGCAGTGATGAGCGAGCGCCGTCAACGGCCAGGGTTGTGCGCCGGAGCACATCGGATCCCGATAGGCTCCCCTGCGGGCCGTTAGCTCAGTCGGTTAGAGCAGAGGACTCATAATCCTTGGGTCGCGGGTTCGAGCCCCGCACGGCCTACCAACGATCGGTGCGCTGGACCTCGTGCATGAGCTCGATCTTGCGGAAGCCGAACTGCCGGTTGATGCGCTGCATCACGTCGTTGGACGGGTCGGTCCAGGTGTGGATGCTGGTGCGTTCGGGGTGGTCGCGCTGGACGGCGGCGAGGGTGGCGACCTTGAGGGCGAGGCCGAGCTTGTGGCCACGGTGGGCGGCCTTGACGAAGGTGTCGTCCTGGATGGCCTCGTCGCTGCCGTGGGCCAGGAAGATGACCGAGTAGCCGACCAGCTCGCCGGTGAGGATCTCGCGGGCGGCGGCGGTGATGCGGTCGTAGGAGCGGGCGGTGCTCTTCTCAGCCGAGCGGATGCGGTCGGCGGTGTGGGCGACCATGTCCTCCTGGGACTTGCCCGGCATCTCCTTGCCCATCTGGTTGCGCAGGCCGACGAACTGCGCCAGGAGGTCCTCGGGGGTGCGGTCCTCCCACATCAGGATCTCGTAGCCGAGCACGTTGAAGGGCTTGTGCGGCAGCGGGAGGTCGGCGGCGAGGTGGTCCTCGCGGCGTACGGACTTGAAGCCGAGCGCCCGCGCGAAGGCCAGGGAGGACTTCGGAGGGATGGTCACCTCGGCGGTCGTCAGGGTGCGACCGTTGGTGCGGCGTACGTCATCGGCGGCTCGCCACAGCTCGGTGCCGACCCCGCGCCACCGGTGCACGGGGAGGACGTGGATGCCGAGCTCGACGACGTGGCTGCGCTCCTCCTCGGGGAGATCGAGCTCGGCGATGCCGATCGTCTCGCCCTGCTCCTTCGCGGCGAGGAGGACCCGGCGGCCGTGGTCGTGCGGCATGCGCACGGAGTTGGCCAGCGCCTCGAACGTGCGATGCGACGCGTAGGGTCGGTCGAAGGCCATCGATGCCGCCTCCACGGCGTACCAAGCCTTCAGAGCGGTGTCATCGTGGACGTCGACGGGGGCGATCACAGACACGGGCACTATCTAACCGTGTCGGGCAAGGTCGCGGGAAATGAGGTCCCCCAGCATGCGTTGACACGTCATCTGTTCGGGCCGGAGCCGCCTCAGACGGGCCCCGGCTCGGTCGACGGCTCCTCGGGATCAGGGTCCGGCGGACCCGGCGACTTGGTCGGCGTCGGAGTCGGCGTCGGAGTGGGGGTCGGTGTCGGGGTGGGGGTCGGGGTCGGCGTCGGTGTCGGGGTCGGGGTCTTCGACGGCTCCGGCTCCTTGGTCGGCTCCGGGTCCGGGCTCGGCGGCACGTAGGGCGCGTGACCCTCCTCGGGGGCATCGCCGTCGAGCCAGGCGGGCGGCGGGAACTCCTCGTAGTGGAGCTCGTCGGTCAGCGGGCCCATGATCTCGACCCAGGTGTCGGCCGGGTAGTCGGCGCCGAAGAAGGTGTCGAGCCAGCCGTCGAGGGCGCCGCTGCCCTTGCCTCGGCTGTAGGCGACGGCGGTCGAGAGCTGCGGGGTGTAGCCGACGAACCAGGCCGAGGAGACCTCGTCCTTGTCGTTGGTGGCGGTGCCGGTCTTGCCCGCGGCCGGCTGGACCACCGCGCTGGCGGCCTGGCCGGTGCCGCTGGAGACGACCTGCTGGAGGGCGTAGGAGGTGTCGGCGGCGACGTCCTCGTCCATGGCCCGCTTGCTGCCCGCGGTGTCGTCGTGCTCGTAGATGACCGTGCCGTCGGCGTCGACGACCTTGGAGACGACGAAGACGTCGTTGTGCATCCCGCCGTTGGCGATCGTGGCGTAGGAGTTGGCCATGTTGATCGGGCTGACCGTCGAGTTGCCCAGCGTGAGCAGGAAGTTGTCGGGCCGCATGTCGGCACCTGACTTCATCGGGATGCCCGGGTAGGCGGCGTCGCTGCGGTCCCCGCGCGGGATGCCGGAGCGTACGGCCATGTCGTAGACGTCCTTGCTGCCGTTGGGCAGCGAGTCGGACATCTCGACGAAGGCGGTGTTGATCGAGTCCTCCATCGCCTGCAGGCTGCTGACGTTGGAGCCGTAGCTGTGGCCGTACGGGTCGGCGGCGCTCTGGCCCGAGTTGCGGATGCTCACTCCGCCGGGGAACTCCATGGGCGAGTTGCCGTTCCAAGTGTCCTTGAGCGAGTAGCCCGACTTCAGCGCGGCGGCGAGGGTGAACGGCTTCATCGTCGAGCCGGCCATGGTGGCGCCGCTGGCGGCCCAGTTGATCTGAGAATCCAGGTAGTCCTGGCCGCCGTAGAAGCCGCGCAGGGCGCCGGTCTTGACGTCGACGGTGGCCGCGCCGACGTGGAGCTCGTCGGAGACGTCACCCTCGACGTACGCCTTCTTGTCCTCGGGACGTACGTCGTTGACCGCGTCCCCCACGGTCTTCATCGTCTTCTTGGTCAGCGTGGTGGTGATCCGCAGCCCACCGCCGTTGATCTCGTCCTCGGTGACCAGCGGGTTGCCCTGCTCGTCCTTGAGCTTGAGGAGCTCGTCGCGGACCAGCTTGAGCGCGTGGCCCTTCTGACCGCCGTAGCGGCTGTCGGAGCGCGGCTTCTTGAACTTCGGCAGCGCCGACTTGGCCTTCTCGCCCTCGGCCGCGTCGACCATGTCCATCTTGACCATCGAGTTGATGACGTAGCGGTAGCGACCGTCCAGCTCGGCGATCGCCTCCTCACCGTTGCTCGGGTCGAGGTCGTTGGGATCGTTGAGGATCGCGGCCAGTGCGGCGGCCTCGCGGAGGTTGATCTCGGCAGCCGGCTTGCCGAAGTAGGTGTTCGAGGCGGCCTCGATGCCGTAGGCACCGCGGCCGAAGTAGATGGTGTTGAGGTAGCCGGCGAGGATGTCCTCCTTGGAGTTCTGCCGGCTGATCTTCAGCGAGATCACCGCCTCTTTCACCTTGCGGGTGTAGGTGCGTTCCTGGGTGAGGTAGAGGTTCTTGACGTACTGCTGGGTGATCGTCGAGGCGCCGGACTGGGTGCCGCCGGTGTTGTTGTTGACCACCGCGCGCAGGATGCCCTTGATGTCGATGCCGCTGTTGGTCCAGAACGTGCGGTCCTCGGCGGCGACCGCAGCGTCCTTCATCAGCTGCGGGATCTCGTCATAGGGCAGCGAGTCGCGGTCCTGCGAGTCGGCGATGTAGCGGCCGAGCTCTTCCTTGCCGCCGCGGTAGTAGACGAAGGAGGTCTCCTTCTCGTAGGCGGCGTTGGCGTCGGGGATCGGGATGGCGTTGTAGGCCACGATCACACCCAGGGTGCCGATCAGCGCGCCCACCAGAACCAGCACGAAGAAGCCCTTCAGAACCTTCTTCGCCCGCTTCTTCTTCGGCTTCGGCGTGGGTGTCGTGGGTGTGTAAGGCGGATTGCCCTGCCAGCTCAAGTTGTCCCCTCCCGCGGTCACAAACGTCAACAAGACTACGGTGGGGCCCTCGGAGTGCCGCGATCCTCGGCCCCGTGTCAAGGACGTTTCAGCGGGGTCTCAGGTTGCCCGAGGCGTACGAACGGGCCTCTGTCCTGGGCGAGCGATTCGGTGTCGTCCCAGGCCAGAGGCCCATTTCGACGAGTTCAGACCAGCTTGTAGAAGGTGCTGTAGTGGTCCGGGGTGAAGTACACCGCACCGGAGCTGCGGTCGACGACGATCCGGTAGGACTGACGCGGGGCGCCACAGGCGCGCGGGGTGACGTCGAACTCGAGGTAGGAGCGCCCGGTCGGCAGCTCGCCCTCGTAGTTGTTGTAGGTGCCGCCGGCGAAGTTGCAGGTGCCGGTGGGGGCCCAGTCGTACCAGCCGCGGGTCGACGGGTAGCCCATCGACTTCCAGGTGCTGTTGGAGCTGCGCGCCTCGGCGCAGCCGCTGTGGGTGCAGCTCGGGTTGTAGTAGGCACTCGCGGACGGAGCGGTGGCGAGGCCGGCACCGACGAGGCCGGTGGTGGCGACAAGGGCTGCGAGCAGCAGCTTGACGACGGTGAGCACGGAGCGGTTCTTCCCGGACATGAATCCTCCAGTGTGTGCGTTACGGACGCGCGTAATTCTGCTACCTGGCATCTCCGGATGGGGGTTCGCGAGGTCACGAACCGGTGAACTCTCGGCGCCGGACGCCGCTCGAACGACGAAGCTCAGACCACGCCGGCCTCGCGCGCCACGATCGCCGCCTGGACCCGCGAGGTGACCTCGAGCTTCGCCAGGACCCTGGACACGTGGGTCTTCGCGGTCGCCTCGGAGATCACCAGTCGCTCGGCGATGTCGGCGTTGGACAGGCCCTGCCCCAGGGCCGCGAGCACGTCCCTCTCCCTCGGCGTGAGGTCGGCGGGCAGCTGGGTGTCGGCGGCACGGGCGGGCGGACGGGACGGGCCGGCCAGCTCGGCGAGCACCCGGCGCGTCACCTCCGGCGCGACCACGCCGTCACCGGCGGCGACGTGCCGGACCGCGTCGACCAGCGCGGTCGCCTCGGCCGACTTGAGCAGGAACCCGGCAGCGCCGGCACGCAGAGCACCGAAGACGTACTCGTCCAGGTCGAAGGTGGTGAGCACGAGTACGTCGGCGATCCCCTCCTCCACGACCTGACGGGTCGCGGTCACGCCGTCGGTGCCCGGCATGCGTACGTCCATCAGCACGACGTCGGGACGCAGCGCTCGGGCGTTGGCGACCGCCGTCGCGCCGTCGGCGGCCTCTCCCACCACCTCGATGTCACCGGCCGTGGCCAGCAGCATGCGCAGACCGGCGCGGATGGCGGCGTGGTCGTCGGCGAGCAGGACTCGGATCATCTGGTCAATCCCTCCTCAACGGCAGGGCCGCACGGACCCGCCAGCCGGCACCGTCGGGGCCGGCCTCGAACGTTCCGCCGAGCGCTTCGGCGCGTTCGCGCATCGAGACCAGGCCGATACCGGTGCCGGTCTCTGACTCCGTCGCCGCACCCGCGGCGCCCTCGTCACTCACCTCGATCTCGAGGACGTCGCCAGGAACGAGACGCAGGTGGGTGGTGCCGCCGCCGTGCTTGAGCACGTTGGTCAGGGACTCGCGCACGATCCGGTAGACGGCGTGGTCGACCGCGACCGGTAGCGCGAGGTCCGCGCCGTCGAGCAGGCCATGCGGATCCTCGACCCGCAGCCGCAGACCGGCCAGCCTGGCCTGCTCCAGGACCGGGCCGAGGTTGGCGGTGCGGGAGGCGGCCGTCAGGTCATCGGCCTCCCCCGGCGTCGCGTCGGCACGGAGGACGCGGATCATCGCCTGCATGTCGTCCAGCGAGGCCAGGCTCTCGGCCCGCACCGACCGCAACGCAGCCCGATCACGCTCGGGGTCCTGCTCGCCGGCCAGCGCCGCGCCCGAGGTGAGCGCGATGGCGGACAGGTGCGAGGCGACCACGTCGTGGAGGTCGCGCGCCACCGCGGCCCGCTCCGCCCTGACCGCGTCGTGCCGCTCGGCGTCGGCCAGGCGCAGCATCGCGGCGCTGCGTTCCCGCTCGAGCCGTGCCCGGTCGTCGGCGGCGTCGGCGAGCTCGCTGCCCTGACGTACGTTGTTGCCCCACCACATCGGGGTGACGACGAGCGCGACCAGGGTGAGCGCGAGCACGGCGGGGGTGCGTGGGTCGGAGGTGGCAGCCGCGGAGGCGACGACCGCAGCCGCGATCACCGCGACGACGACGCCGGTCGTGATCCGGCGTGCCAAGGGCGAGCCGTGCAGGTGGATGGCGAAGAGCGCGTCCCAGAGCGCCACCACCATCGCGACACTGCCCCCGATCAGCAGGTCGCCGCCGAAGCAGAGCGCGACGACGGCCACCACGGCGAGCGGGCGACGACGCTTGAGCACGAGCGCACCGGCCGCGAGGGCCAACGGGACCAGATGCCACCAGGCCGGGGCGCTGTCCGAGCCGACTCCGAACGGGTGCAGGCCGCGTACGCTCCCGACCTGACCCAGGAGGAAGAGCGCCAGGCCCGCGACGAGGACGACGCCGGCGTCGAGCCAGGCCAGGCGCCGGTCCCGGGCGCGCAGGCTGGTGCCGCCGCCGAGAAGCGCCGCGGGCAGCTGCTGCAGCAGGGTCGGGCGGTCCACGACACCATCTCAGCACGTACGCCACCTCCCCGGGGTCATCCGAAGGATGTATCCCCGCCGCGAAGGATCATCGGTTCGGCCGACGCCGTCGGGGACCCGCTGGCGGGAGGCTCGGGCCATGGACATCGACCTCGGCCCGCTGACCGGCGACCTGGGCGGCACGGCGACGTACGTCGCGTTGGCCGTGCTCGCCCTGATCGACTCGACCAGCTTCGGGACTCTGCTCATCCCGGTGTGGCTGCTGATGGCGCCCGGCCGGGTGCGGCCCGGGCGGATCCTGGTCTACCTCAGCGCCATCGCCGGCTTCTACGCGCTGCTCGGCATCGCGATCCTGCTGGGCGGGTCAGCGGCCGCGGAGACGCTGGCCGGGGTGAGCGACTCGCGCCCGTTCCTGTGGGGACAGCTGCTCCTCGGCGTCGGCCTGTTCGCGTGGAGCTTCAAGCTGGACCCACCGAGATCAGGGACGGCGCGGGCCGACGCGCAGGAGGCCCCTCGGCGGCTGCTTCGCTGGCGCGAGCGAGCCGTCGCCTCCGAGTCCGGCTCGGCCTCGGCGCTGGCGGCGATGGCGGTGCTCGCCGGCCTGGTCGAGGCCGCTTCGATGCTGCCCTATCTCGCCGCGATCGGGATCATCGGGACCGAGGGGCCCGGCTGGCCCGTCTCGGCTCTGTGGATCCTGGTCTACTGCGCGGTGATGATCGCTCCAGCGCTGGTCCTCACCGCGCTGCGGGTGCTCGCGGCGCCATGGGTGGCCAGGCCGCTGGCTCTGTTGGACGGCTGGCTGATCAAGCACGCCGCGAGCGCCACGGCGTGGGCGGTGGGGATCGTCGGCTTCCTGCTCGCCCGGGCGGCGCTCTGGCCGCTGTTCGGCTGAGGCGCCTCACTCCCAGCCGCAGTGGCCGGGCAGGAAGTCGTAGAGCGCGGCCTTCTGCGGCTTGTCGAGCGGCAGGAAGTAGGCCGCCTCCTCGGGCAGGCCGGGCCCGCCGACGTGGACGCGGAAGAGGCTGCCGACCTTGTCGTCGGCCAGGGCGTGCGGGTCGCAGCGGGCGGGCAGGACCCGCAGCTCCAGCGTGATCGGCTCGCCCGTCATCGGATGCGGGGCCGATCGCGGCCAGGTCGGCGTCTCGTCGGCGAGCTGGAACAGCACCGTGCCCTCCCAGCCGTCGAAGGTGACATCCGGGGCCTTCTCCGTCGGGGCGAAGGTGACCGGAAGGACGAAGCCGCTCTGCTTGCCCTCACCTTCGACCCGCGGCTCGCCGACGGTGACCTCGGCCGCCTCGGTCAGGGTGCGCTCGGCGCAGTCGCGGTCGAGGAGACGGTCGACGTTGGCGTACCTGTCCTCGGCGGTGCCGGTGCTGGTGCGCCACTCCCCCGCCTCGGACTCGCGCCAGGTGATGCTCACGTCGGCGTCGCGGTCGCCAAGGCCACCCGCCTCAAGTCCTCCCCGATGGCCGAGCGCGGCATCGAGCGGATCTGGGCGAACGCCGAGGCCACCCTGACCGCCGAGATCGCCGCCGCCGAGACCCTGGACGAAGCGGGCGAGCACCAGGGAGATCGGATCCCAGGCGATGCCGCACCATGCCGAGGCGAGCGTGAAGATGCTCA
>NZ_JBHVKN010000125.1:0-14634 GCF_042798075.1 Nocardioides sp. NPDC057772 | reverse complement strand
TGGTGGATGTGGGTGCGTGGTAGCTCCACACCTCACCCGGAGGTCTTCGTCATGATCCAGCCGACCCGCCGTACCTAACGTCCGTGATCAGAACAGCTAGATCTTGCGGGCGAGAAGGAGGCCGTCGCCCACCGGGAGCAGCAGCGGGATCAGGTCGTCGTTGTCGGCGACCTGCTGGTTGAGCTCGCGGATGGTCGCGGTCTCCTCGTCGCGCACGGCCGGGTCGGCCACGCGGTCGTGCCACAGCGCGTTGTCGAAGGCGACCACGCCGCCGGGTCGCAGGAGGCGCAGGGCCTCCTTGAGGTAGGCCGAGTATTCGGTCTTGTCACCGTCGACGAAGACGATGTCGTAGTGGTCGTCGGTCAGCCGGGGGAGCACGTCGAGGGCGGCACCGGCGATGCACCGCGCCTGCCGCTGGCCGAACCCCGCCTCGGTGAAGCTCTGCCGGGCCAGCCGCTGGTGCTCGGTCTCGATGTCGACGGTGGTCAGGACGCCGTCGGGACGCATGCCCCGCAGCAGCCACAGCCCGGACACACCGGTGCCGGTGCCGACCTCGACGACGTTCTTCGCGTCGAGCACGGAGGCGAGGAAACGCAGCGTGGCACCGCCGCCCGGTCCGATCGGGGCGACTCCGACCTCCTCGGCCCGGGAACGGGCGGCGGCGAGGAGGTCGTCCTCCGCGACGTACTCGTCGGCGTAGGTCCAACTTGCGGTCGAGACAGGGCTGGTCACACCGCAAAACCTAACCTGTTTAGCGCAACGGCGCGGGAACGCCTGATCCAACTTGTGCGTTAGACGGTGACAGGAAGAGGAAAAATAGGAGCCTCACAGGCAACTCTCAGCCCTTCCCGGTCCAGGCGATCTAACGTAGGAGATGTCAGCGATCAGCGAGACAGACAGGAGCACCATGACCGCGGAGCCCACGACCCAGACCCCGACTGCGGAGCCGGGTGTGCCGTCGTGGGACGAGATCGTGGAGAAGCACTCCGACCGGGTCTACCGGCTCGCATACCGCCTCACCGGCAACCGCCCCGACGCGGAGGATCTCACCCAAGAGGTCTTCGTACGCGTCTTCCGCTCTCTCGACACCTACAGCCCCGGCACCTTCGAGGGCTGGCTGCACCGGATCACCACCAACCTCTTCCTCGACCAGGCCCGCCGCAAGCAGCGGATCCGCTTCGATGCCCTGTCCGACGAGCGTGCCTCGCGCCTGACGAGCAACGGCCCGACGCCCGACCTGGCCTACACCGACCAGCGCTTCGACGACGACATCGAGCGCGCGCTGGCCACGCTGCCGCCCGACTTCCGGGCAGCCGTCGTGCTGTGTGACGTGGAGGGGCTCTCCTACGAGGAGATCTCCGAGATCCTCGGTGCCAAGCTCGGCACCGTCCGCTCGCGGATCCACCGCGGCCGGGCGATGCTCCGTGACGCTCTTGCCCACCGCGCCCCGCGCGGCGGACGACTTCGTTACTCCGGGCCCAAGGTGTTGTGGGGCGGGGCTTCATGAGTCTTTTGGGCAACCACCTCGGCGCGCGGACCAGCGCGCTTCTCGACGGCCAGCTCCCCGAGGCGGAGGAGGAGCGGGCCTGGGCACACGTGCACCAGTGCTGCGCCTGCCGCCGTCTGGTCGAGCGCGAGAGCTGGCTCAAGCGGCGCCTCGCGGGGCTCAGCGTCGATCCCGGCGTCTCGGCCCCGGCAGACCTGAAAGGGTCGCTGCGCGGCGGCGCCATCGCCGCCGCCTCGGTGTGGCCCGCCGACGACCCTTCGACAAGCTCAGGACATCGCCTCGGCGAGAACTACTCCGACCCGCGGTCGGTGCGGCGTACGTTGGTGATGGTCGCCGCCGGTGGCGGTGCTGTCGGCGCCGCCGTGTTCGGCATGTTCGCCTTCGCCGCCGCGCCCGCGGACGCCCCAGGCCCCAGGAACCTCCCGGTCACCTCGGTCACCCAGGTCCCGGGTGCCCCGGTCGTCGCCCACGTACGCCGCTGACCGAGTGCTTGGCGACGCGACACGAGACCCGGGCTGCCCATAGTTGGGGCGAGTGGGAAGAATGGGTCCTGTGACGCAGGAACCACAAGACGACCAGTCGCGGCCGATCTCTCGTTGGGCGCCACCGACCAGCTCGCCCGACGTGCCCCCGGCCGGGCAGTCGTCCCCCGACAACGTCGTCGATGACGAGCGCGACACGGCCGAGGTGCCGCTGCAGAGCGTGCCGAGGCCCGCCATCGCGCCGGCGCCGACCGCCTACTCCGCTCCGCTGCCGCCCGCGCTGCTGCCCGCGCCTCCGCCTCCGCCGGGTGCGTCCCTTCCGGGTTTCGACGGCCCGCCGGCTCCGTCGCCCGCCGCACCCGCCCGGTCCGACTCGACGCCGCGCCGGCGCGTTCCTGGCCCCATCTGGGCGCTCGCGGCCGCGGTCGCGTTCCTGCTCGGCGTGGTGGGAGGTTATGCCGGCGGCGTGCTCGAGGACCAGGACGACATGTCGAGCCTGGCCGGCGGTGGGCTCGATCCGGGCTCGATCGAGACCGACGCGCCCCTGGCGGCCGACGACGCCAGCATCGTGAAGGTGGCCGCGACGCTGCTGCCCTCGACGGTGCAGATCTTCGCCGAATACCAGGGCGTCGAGGACGCCGCGACCGGCTCCGGGTTCGTCTTCGACCGCAAGGGTCACGTGGTGACCAACAACCACGTGGTCGCCGACGCGGCCAAGGCCAAGGGCAGCATCGAGGTGGTCGACCACAAGGGTCGCCGCTACAAGGCCGACGTGGTCGGGCGCAGCGCCGTCTACGACCTCGCAGTGCTCGACGTCCCGGAGGTCAGGGAGCTCGAGCCTGCCTCGCTGGGGAGCACGTCGCGGCTGCGGATCGGGGAGGGCGTCGTGGCCATCGGCTCGCCCCTGGGTCTCAGCTCCACGGTGACCTCCGGCATCGTCAGCGCGCTCCAGCGTCCGGTGAGCACCGGCCAGACCGAGGACGACACCTCCTACATCAACGCCGTCCAGACCGACGCCGCGATCAACCCCGGCAACTCCGGCGGTCCGCTCGTCAACCTCGTCGGTCAGGTCATCGGGGTGAACTCTGCGATCGCAACCGCGGGCGGGGGAGAGGGGGGCGAGGGCGGCAGCATCGGCGTTGGCTTCGCGATCCCGATCGACCAGGTCAAGGTCACCGCCGCGCAGATCCTGAAGACCGGCAAGGCGACCTATCCGATCGTGGGCGCCTCGGTCGACGTGCAGGCCGTCGACCACAACGGTGCCCTGATCTCCGTGGTGGAGGCGGGTTCGCCGGCGGCAGCCGGCGGACTCAAGGACGGTGACCGGGTCACCAAGGTCGGAGACGTCACCGTCACCGACGGGATCGGCATGATCGTCGCCATCCGCGCCCACCAGCCGGGGGAGACGGTCGAGTTCACCGTGATGCGCAACGGCGCTCGCCACGAGCTGAAGATCAAGCTGGAAGCACAGACCGAGAACCTGGCCTGACCGACGGCCACAAGACGCGAAGAGCTGCTCGGCACATGTGCCTGGCAGCTCTTCGCGGTGTTGTGGGGAAGGTTTAGTTGTGGGGGGTGAGGATGCTGTGACTCAAGAAGCGTCCGGCGTGGCGGCAGGCGCAGCGCCCTCGGCCTCGACGAACGGGTGGTCGGCCACGAAGGCCTTGGTCTGCGAGTACATGTCATCGATGAACTTCTCGAGGACGCTGGACTCAACGCGCCACTGGCCGCGACCGCCGATCTTGATAGCGGGCAGCTCACCACGGCGGACAAGGGCGTAGACCTGTGCGCTCGAGGTGTTGAGGACCTCGGCCACGTCGGCAAGAGTCAGGAAGCGGGGGGTACCAGACATAAGTATCAGTCTCCCAGACTCTGCAAGCGGCCGTAAACCAGGGCGCAAACCTGTTAGCCCGCTTTAGGTAGTGTTGCGCTGCTTTGTGGATGCGTGGTGGGTGAACCGTGAAGCAGAGATGCGCTAGTGGTCTGAGCCGAGGCGATGACCACTAGGCAGCGAACAGCAGATACAACCCACCAACAGTGAAGCCGACCATCGTCACCAGAAGCGGCACCTGCCCCGTCACCAGATGCTGCTTCGGAAGCACCTGGAGCGCCCGGATGTGGGCCGACCACACGCCGAGCACGTGGCCGATGATCACCGCCGCCACCTTGATGACGGCCAGCAGCGTGGCGTGGAAGGCGAAGAAGTAGGAGACCGGCAGGTCGGCAGTGCCGAACCAGTCGCCTCCGTTCCCGAGCGGATCCGAGGCGTTGCGCAGCGTCGCCAGCCCGCTCTCCCAGAAGTAGCTGAGGTAGTGGGCCACCACGTAGCCGACGATGATCGGCACGATCGACGGCGCCAGCTCGGCGGGCAGGGCCCGGCGCGGCACGTCACCGACACCGGTCAGCATGGTCCCGACGCAGTAGAACCCGGCCACGATCAGCGGGAACGAGATCAGCGCGAGGTTGCTGATCAGGTAGGCGGTGGCGCCCGAGATCTCCGGGCTCTGCACGATCTGCAGCCACGGCGGTGACTCCCGGTAGGAGTCGTAGACGATGGTGCCGAAGAGCACCGAGACGACCGCGACCAGGCCCGGGGCGGGGCGCAGGGTGTCGAGGTTGCCGAGCGGGGTGCGCAGGACCAGGTTGCCGGCCTGCGTACGTCCCCACACCGACAGGCGCGCGGTCAGCGACGAGTAGACCTCGAACGGGTCGCAGCGCTCCAGGAACTCCTCGCCGAAGAGCACGCCACCGAGGATCATGACCGCCAGGTAGACGGCCAGCCAGAGGCGGACGGGGCCGAGGTAGTTGTTCTCCGGGTAGACCAGCTCGAGCCAGGCGAAGGCGAGCAGCGTGAACGCCGCGGGCCAGTAGCCGAGCCGCTCGGGCAGACGGAGCGGCGGACCGCCGGCGCCGCGCAGCCAGGAGAGTCCGGCCACGAACGTGCGGGCCGGGCTGATCGCCTTGAAGACCGGTCCGAAGAGGAGCGAGAACGGCACCAGGCCGACCCACAGCCAGACGTACGTCATCCCGAAGATGGGGTTGAGCGCGTTGTCGGAGCCGGCGAAGGCGACCAGCACGAAGTAGGCGAAGATCAACAGGCCGACGACGCGCCACAGCGCCGTCCAGGCGGGAGAGTCGACGACACGCCCGAGACGGGGGACGGGCCACCCGCGCGGGTTGCGTACGCCGACGACCTCACCTTCGGCGGCGCGCCTGGTCGTCAGCACCAGGAGCCCGAAGGAGACGACCAGGGCGAGGACTGCGCCCGCGATGACGTACTCGAGCGGCAGTGGGAGGTCCTGGCGACCGCCCACGCCGTGGGTGAGGATCACTTGACCTCGAGGGTGACGATGGTCTTGCCGAGCGTGTGCGACTCGACCACGAACTGACCAGGGATGTCGAACGTGCCCAGGCTGATCCGGGTGGTGCCGACGCCGTAGGCGGCTGACTGCGCCGGGTCGGAGTGCACGTGGATCTCGCCGGCGGCGTCGGCGGTCACGTCGAGCTCTACGCTGTGGCCGAGCGGGACGTCGACCTGGGTCCCGTGCGGATCCACGGAGCCATCGGAGAAGTTGATCGCGACGACCACCGGGTCGCTGTCGGTGCTGGGCTCGGTGGCGACGTCGTTTCCGCAGGCGGTCGTGAAGGACGCGATCCCGCAGATTGCTGCCACGACCGCGATGATCCGGGCCGTGAGGCGCATTACTCCCCCGTTTCGTGGGCTAAGTTCAAGCTGGCTTCTGCCACAATCGCACATGAACCAAAGAGGGGGCTGAGAGGGTATGAGCGAGCTCCAGCGAGCGACCACAGGCCTCAGGCCGCCGCGCCCGGACGATGGCGCTTGCGCTACGGGGGCGGCGGCATGAGCGAGCGTCAGCGAGACCGGCTCCGACCGCGTGAGGTGGCCTACCTGGACGGGGAGACGCTAGCGGTGCCGCACCAGGTGGCGAGCATCGAGCTGATCGAACCCAAGCCGGAGGGCTTCGACTACGGCGCCTTCCTCGAGCACGTCGAGGACCGGCTCGCCTTCGTGCCCCGCTACCGCCAACGCGTCCGCGTCGTGCCCGGCCGCATCGCCTACCCGGTGTGGGCGGACGACGACCGGTTCGACCTCACCTACCACGTACGCCGCTCCGCGCTGCCCCGCCCGGGCTCGATGGACCAGCTCCTCGATCTCGCCGGCCGGATCGTCTCCCGGCCTCTGGACCGCTCCCGGCCGCTGTGGGAGCTGTACGTCATCGAGGGACTGGCCGGTGACCGGGTCGCGCTGGTCACCAAGACCCACCAGGCGCTGGTGGACGGCGCCGAGACGGTCGACCTGGTCCAGCTCCTGCTCGACGACAAGCCCGAGGTCGGACCGGTCGTGCCCGACCTGTGGGAGCCGCCGGAGCCGCAGTCGAGCGCGCGCCTGGTCGCGGGCGCGGTCTTCGACGCGGTCACCTCGGTCAGCGGCCTGACGGCCTCGGCGCGCAGCCTGGGCGGCTACGCGCTCGGACGGGTCACCGGCGTCGCCAGAGACTTCCAGAACGTGGGGGCCGGCATCGCCCGCGCCCTCACCCGCAGGGCTCCGGAGCGGCAGACGCCGCTCAGCGGGGTGCTGTCCCAGCAGCGGCTGGTGGTCACGCTGCAGGCCGACCTGTCCGACTTCCGCCGCATCCGCGACACCCACGGTGGCACCGTCAACGACGTCATCCTCGCTGCCGTCACCGGCGGTCTGCGCGCCTGGCTGATGACCCGGCAGCAGTCGCTCGCCGGCGTACGTCAGGTGCCGGCGCTGGTGCCGGTCTCGGTGATCGACGAGGAGCTCGATCCGACCCAGCTCGGCTCCGCGGTGGCCCCCCACTTCGTGGTGCTCCCGGTCGCGGAGCCGTCGCCGGTGGTCCGGCTCCATCAGGTGTCCTACTCCTTCGAGCAGCACAAGGCGAACGCCCGCACGGTCAGCGCGCAGCGGCTGGCCGGGATCAGCGGCTTCGCCCCGGCGACCTTCCACGTGGTCGGCTCCCGGGTGGCCGCCGAGAGCGAGCACGACTACCTGCTCTCGGTGTGCAACGTGCCCGGTCCGCAGGAGCCTCGCTATGCCGCCGGCTCGCGGCTGGTGGCCTCCTATCCGATCCACCCGCTGACCGAGGGGCACACCCTCGCGATCGGGGTGACCTCCTACGACGGCCAGGTCTTCTTCGCGATCACCGCCGATCGCGACCTGGTGCCCGACGCCTCGCTGGTCGGGCAGTGCATCAGCGAGGCCCTCGACGAGCTGCTCGACACCGTCTCCGGCCGCCGCTTCCGCGCTCCTCGGGGCCTGCGCGTGGTCAAGAACTCCGGCGAGTGAGGCAGAATCCCGTCTGTGACCCGCATCTACGTACCTGCCACGCTCGCGCTCCTCGCTGACTGGTACGCCAAGGGCGAGCTGCCCGGCACCGCCGACGGCTACGCCGCCCCCGACGACAGCGAAGAGGCCGAGTACGCGGCCCTGATGAGCGCCGCCGACGACTCGGCGGCGCTCCTGGACGGCCCCGGGCGCCGGGTCGTGGTCGTCGTCGACGCGCCGGACGCGCGCGCCCATCATCTGGAGAGCCAGGTCGTCCCGCTCAAGCTCGTCGCCGCGGTCCACGCCGACCTGGCAGATCGCCCGGCCGACGCGGACCCCGACGAGGACCTGGGCTGGTTCGCGACCCAGGAGATCCCCCACCTGATCTAGATCACTCCTCCTCGCCCCACCAGGTCTCGGTGTCGACACCCTGGTAGGGCGGGACCTTGACGGTGCGGGCGCCGGCCTTGCCGCCGATGATGATGGTGCGGTAGCTGACGTTGTTCGACCGCGTCCGCTCGTAGAGGTTGCCGTCGGGGTTGACGGTGACCTTGATCCGGTACGTACCGTTCTTGACCTTGGTGAGGTCGAAAGCCTGGGTCTGCGACTGGTTGTAGGTGTCACCCCAGCCCGAGGGCAGGGCCTCCCGCAGCCAGAGCGCGGACTTCTCGCCACAGGCCGACTCCAGGCCGGTCTGGCCCGGCCGCAGGGTCGCTCCCGGCACGGTCAGGTCCACCGGGTCGGTGGGCACCAGGCACCACGACTGCTTGCCGCTGGTCGTGACGACCTTGTCCTTGGCGTCGACCAGCTCGTACTTCGCGAAGTCGAGGAAGTGCCAGTGGTTGTGCTCCGGGGCCTCGTGGAACTCCATCGTGCCCGTCCGCTTCACCCCGACCTGCTTACCGTCGCGGTAGAACATCTGGTAGGCGTCCATCACCGGTGTCGTGCCGCGGCGGAAGCCCTCGACGATCATCGGCGCCGGTCCGGCGTTCCACTCGTTGGCGGCGAAGTTGAGGCGGTCGACGCCCTGTTCGTCGACGGCCGTCGAGATCTGCCAGGCGGGCACGGAGACGAGGTCGGGCAGGGTGTCCTTCGTGGGCTTGCCCGGCTTGATGGAGCCGAGGGCGCCGCCCAGCGGGAGCCGGCCGCGGCCGTTCTCGTTGCCCTCCAGCAACTCTCGCGGCACCACGGTGCGGGCGCCCTGGTCGTCGTCGGCTCCGTGGGCCGCCATGATGCCCATGCCCTCGCCTTCACCGCCCTCACAGCCACCCTGGGGGCAGCCGTCGACGATGACCAGGTCCTGCTTGGCCGTGCGGCTGGCCTTCGGCAGCCCGAGGAAGTCGGCTACCGCCTTGCTGACGCTCATCGTCATGGTGAGCCGGGTCTCGCCCTTGGTCTGGAACTCGAGGTCGGAGACGGTCGGGACCGCCATGCCCCGCTCGATCCCGTACAGGACGCCCTTGGTGAACCAGTTGCCGCCGCAGAACTCGGGGTAGACCGGACCGGTGGCGCCGTCGGTCTGCACCCGCTGCCGGTCGTAGCCGCCGGGGCACAGCGGCCGGGTGTCGTCGAGGATCACCTTGCCGGACTTGTTCTTGAGGGTGACCCGGAGGCCGTCCTTGAAGCCCTTCATCCCGTCGACGATCGCGGCCGGCGCGGTCGTGGTGGTGCGCTTCTTGCCACGGATGACGGTCTTGGTCAGCTTGACCGGCTCGTCGTAGGCCGCGTGGCTCGCACGGAACTCGAAGGCAGCGTCATAGGCGGCCAACCAGACCGACGGCTGGACGTACGCCGTCCCTTCCCAGGCGTCCACCTCGACGGTGTCGGAGGCGGCGACGAGCTTCAGCATTCCCTTGCCGGTGGTGCCGCTCGCGGCGCCGGAGTTGGCCGTCACCGTCGTGGTGACGACGAGTGCGGCTGCCACCAGCCCGATGCCGGCCGAGACCAGCTGCCGCGTGCGAGTACGAGGTTTTACCATCGAGATCCCCTCCTGAGTGGCCCGAATCCCTCCTGATCCGAGACCTGACAGCGGGAACTTATTGCCCGCCGCATATGGGGACGGTTGACTTTTCAGTCCGGTTGCACCAGATCGGTGAGTTTTTCAGCGCGAAAGGTACGCCGCGCCGACCGCCTGCTCGAGGTCGAAGGCCTTGAGCATCAGCTCCTCGACGTACTCCTCGAGCTTGGCGCCCACCAGCGGGACCGGCACCTTGATGTTCAGCCGGACGCTCTCCGTGGTGCGACCGTCGGACTCCGACAGGGAGATGTTGCCGCGCAGGGTGGCCAGGCCGCCGGGGACGGTGATGTCGACGACCGCGACGGTGTCGGAGGACCAGACCTCGTTCTGATGGACGGTGAGGTCCCCGGTGATGATGCGCTTCGCGAAGGAGGGTACGCCGACGGTCGACTGCACCCGGTCTATCCGGACCTCGCGCGGCGCACCGCCGATGGTCACCCGACGACGGAGTGCGCCCTGGGCGTCGGCGACCTGCTCCCGGAAGCCGGGATCGGCGAGCATCGCGGACACCTCGCCCATACGGGCGTCGTAGACGAGCTCGTGCTGAAGGGTCGTCGTCATTGCCGAATCCTTTGGGGCTCTGCTGCGGGTTGGGACGGGGACGAGGTGGCTCAGCCGGCGAGCCAGCGGGTGCCCACCTCGTGCTCCTTCTCGAGCGCCTTCTTGAAGATCGAGAGGATGAGGTCCTCCAGCTTTCCGCTGACCAGAGGCACATTCACGGTCGCGGTCAAGGTGACGGTCTCGATGGTCCCGGCGCCGTTCTCGGCCAGTCGAGCGGTGCCGGCGAGGGACCCGGGTTTACCGGGCAGGGTGAGCTTGAGGTCACCGGAGGTGAAGTCGGAGGACCAGATCTCGTCCTGGTGCACCTCGATGGTGTCGCCGACGAACTTCTTCGCGAACCCGGGCACGCCGCTGACCGCCTGTTCGTAGCGGATGCTCACCGTCGATCCGGTGATCGCCACGCTCTTGGAGAGCGCGCGCTGCGCGTCGCAGACCTGCTCGCGGAACGTCGCGTCGGCGAGCATCCCGGAGACGGCTGCGACCGGGGCGTCGTAGGCCAGGTCGACCGACAGCTTTTTGCTCATGACCACACATCATGACGCCTACATGGTCCGGAGTCACCAGTGATGCGGCCGAGAGAACCGACACATTCTTCGAGTATGCTCTTTACCGGGGCGTCGACGGTCGGCCACCGGCCTATGACTCACATCGGCGATTCCTTCGGATGCTGCGGCCTATCCGGAGCCCTGCCGGGATACCGTGAGAGGTGTGTCAACGGAGACGCATATCAAACCTGTCCAAGCTCCGCAGAACGTCCAGCAGTTCCGCCTGCCGAGCACCACCTATTTCCGCCACGTAGCCCCCGAGGAGCTCACCGGTCGCAGCGAGGCTGACCTCGCCGGCGCGGTGGGGTCGCATCTGGCACTGGCAGCCAGACGCCCGCAAGGCACCGCCGCCGTGCGCATCCTCACCCCGACCAGCGCCGCAGACGGTTGGTCCGCCGGAGGCCGCAGTGTCGTCGAGATCGTCGTCGACGACATGCCCTACCTCGTGGACTCGGTCAAGACCGAGCTCTACCGTCGCGGCCTCGACGTCCATCTGGTCGTCCACCCCGTCATCGACGTCGCTCGTGACGTGACCGGCGCGCTCGAGGGGGTGAACGAAGGCGACATCCGCGAGTCCTGGATGCACATCGAGATCGACCGTCTCGCCCCCGACGCCGCGAAGGAGATCGTCGCGGGCCTGGAAGGCATCCTCGAGGACGTACGCGAGGTCGTCGAGGACGAGCCGAGGCTGCACCGCCGGCTGGCGGAGATCGCGGCCGGCCTGCGCTACACCCCGCCCAACAGCGTCCCGCGCGAGGAGGCCGCCGAGGCCGCCGAGCTGCTGGCCTGGCTGGCCGAGGACCACTTCCTGCTGACCGGCTACCGCGAATACCGCCTCGACGGCGACTACCTGCGCGGCCGCTCCGGCACCGGCCTCGGCATCCTGCGCGCCGACCCGCCGCAGGCCCCCGACCACGGCAAGATGCCGCCGAAGGTCGCCGCCCATGCCCGCGACAAGGTCATGCTCGTCCTGGCCAAGGCCAACTCCCGCTCGACCGTCGGGGAGCCCGCCTACCTCGACCACGTCGGCATCAAGATCTTCAACGGCGCCGGTGAGGTGATCGGCGAGCACCGCTTCCTCGGCCTGTTCACCACCAAGGCTGCCCGGGAGTCGGTGACCCGGATCCCGGTCGTCCGCGGCAAGGTCGCCGCGGTCCTCGACCACACCGGCTACGACCGCCGCAGCCACACCGGCAAGGCCATGCTCGACGCGATGGAGTCCTACCCCCGCGAGGAGCTCTTCCACGCCTCCACCGAGGAGCTGACCTCGCTCGCCGAGGCCGCGCTCGGAGCGATCGAGCGCCGCATCCTGCGGGTGGCCGTCCGGCCCGACACGTACGGCCGCTACGTCTCGGTGCTCGTCTCGCTGCCGCGTGACCGTTACAACACGACGGTCCGCGAGCGGTTCTCGAAGGTGCTCCTCGAGGCCCTCGACGGCACCGACCTGGAGTTCACCGTACGCATCAGCGAGTCGACCACCGCCCGCGTCCACTTCGTGGTGCACGGCACCACCGAGTCGCTGGGCACGGCTCTGGACACCCCCGGCCTGGTCGACAGCCTCGAGTCGCGGCTGCGCAAGGCTGCCCGGAGCTGGCGCGACGATCTCGTCAGCGCGGTCATCGCCCACGCGGGCGAGGAGGGCGCGGCGCGGCTCTCGCACGTGCTCGACGCGTTCCCCGAGGCCTACAAGGAGGACTTCGACGCCGACACCGGCGCCGCCGACCTGACCCGTCTGGAGCTGCTCTCGCACCAGGGCGAAGCGGTCGACTTCTCCTTCTACAAGGACCCGGAGAGCCCCGGTGGGTTCCGGATCAAGATCTTCCGCACCGGTGGCCCGCTGTCGCTGTCTCTGATGCTCCCGATCCTGTCCTCGTTCGGCTTCGAGGTCACCGACGAGCGGCCCTACGACCTCGAGGCCGTCGGCACGTCCGGCTCGGAGGAGTGGTTCATCTACGACTTCGGCCTGGCCTACTCCGGCATCCCGGCCGGCACGCCCACGCAGCTGGTCGCCGCGCTCCACCAGGCCTGGTCCGGACGCAGCGAGATCGACGGGCTGAACGCGCTCGTCCTGGAGGGGCTCGACCACCGCCAGGTCAGCATGCTGCGCGCGTACGGCCGCTACCTGCGCCAGGCCGGCACCCCGAGCTCGTTCTTCTCGATCGGTAACGCACTGTGCACCAACCCGGGCATCGCCCGGCAGATCGTGGAGCTGTTCGAGACCCGTTTCGACCCCTCGCTCACCACGCGTGACGAGACGAAGCGGGCCGAGGCGATCATCGAGGCGCTCGATGACGTCGCCAGCCTCGACCAGGACCGGATCCTGCGCAGCTACGTCAGCGCGATCCTGGCGACGACGCGGACGAACTACTACCGCGGGCGCGACTATCTCTCGTTCAAGTTCGACCCGCAGCAGCTGCCCGACCTGCCGCTGCCACGGCCGGCCTACGAGATCTTCGTCTACTCGCCCGACGTCGAGGGCGTGCACCTGCGCTTCGACACCGTGGCCCGTGGCGGGCTGCGGTGGAGCGACCGGCGTGACGACTTCCGCACCGAGGTGCTCGGGCTGGCGAAGGCGCAGCAGGTCAAGAACACCGTGATCGTGCCGGGTGGCGCGAAGGGTGGCTTCGTCCCCAAGGGCGGCGTGGCCGGTCCGGACGCCTACGTCACGTTCCTGCGTGGCCTCCTCGACGTCACCGACAACCGGGTGGACGGCCGTGTGGTGCCGCCTGCCGACGTGGTGCGCCACGACGCCGACGACTCCTACCTGGTCGTCGCCGCCGACAAGGGCACTGCGACGTTCTCCGACCTGGCCAACTCGGTCGCGGCGGAGTACGACTTCTGGCTCGGCGACGCGTTCGCCTCCGGCGGCTCGGCGGGCTACGACCACAAGGCGATGGGCATCACCTCGCGGGGTGCCTGGGTCTCGGTGCAGCACCACTTCAAGCGGCTCGGCATCGACCCGCAGGTCGACGAGATCACCGCGGTCGGCGTCGGCGACATGTCCGGCGACGTCTTCGGCAACGGCATGCTGCGCTCGGACCGCATCCGGCTGGTGGCCGCCTTCGACCACCGCCACATCTTCATCGACCCGACGCCCGACGCGGCGACCAGCTTCCAGGAGCGGAAGCGGCTCTTCGAGATGCCCCGGTCGACCTGGGAGTCCTACGACACCTCGCTGATCTCGGCAGGTGGCGGCGTCTGGTCGCGGCAGCTGAAGTGGGTGCCGATCAGTCCCGAGGTGCGCGAGGCGCTCGGCCTGGCGACCGACGTCAAGCGGATGACGCCGCAGGAGCTGATCAGCGCGATCCTGCGGGCGCCGGTCGACCTGCTGTGGAACGGCGGGATCGGGACGTACGTCAAGGCGTCCAGCGAGACCGACGCCGATGCCGGGGACCACGCCAACGACGGGGTCCGGGTGGACGCCGCGGAGCTGCGGGTCCGCGTCGTCGGTGAAGGCGGCAACCTGGGCATCACCCAGGCCGGCCGGGTCGAGTTCGCTCGCAAGGGCGGCCTGATCAACACCGACGCGATCGACAACTCCGCCGGTGTCGACACCTCCGACCACGAGGTCAACCTCAAGATCCTGCTGGACCGAGAGGTACGTGCCGGCTCGCTGACGCTGGCCGCGCGCGACGAGCTCCTCGAGGAGATGACCGACGAGGTCGCCGCGCTGGTGCTGGCCGACAACGAGGCGCACAACGTGACCCTCACCCGTGCGGTGGCCTCGGCGCCGCAGCTCCTGGAGGCTCACGAGCGACAGATCGCGGAGTGGGTCACCGCCGGCGTACTCGACCGTGACGTCGAGGGCCTGCCGTCACCGACCGAGGTCGCCCGCCGCCTGGAGGCAGGGGAGGGGCTCACCGCGCCCGAGCTGGCCGTCGTGCTCGCCTGGACCAAGATCGAGCGCCGGCGCGAGCTCGTCGCCGAGGGCCTTCCGGACCCGGCCGAGGACCCGGAGATGACGGAGCGCCTGGTGGCCTACTTCCCGGCCCCGATCCGGGAGCGGTTCCCCGAGGCCATCGTGGATCACCCGCTGCGGCGGGAGATCTGGGCGACCTCGGTGGTCAACGAAGAGGTCAACCACGCCTTCGGGCGGCTCGGCGAGCCGTCACGGTGAGCACGGTGCCCGCGAGCATGAGCGAGAGGCCGAGCGCGGCGAACATCCACGACGGGCCGCCGGTCTCGGGCAGCGCGCTCTGAGGTGAGGTCTCCGT
>NZ_JBHVKN010000124.1:0-14679 GCF_042798075.1 Nocardioides sp. NPDC057772 | reverse complement strand
AGAATGTGGTTGTGGGCGACGAACCGCGAGTTTCGTCGCCCACAACTGACGATTCGGCCGCCAGGTGGCACCGCTCGCCACAAACCAGCGCCGAAGCGCCCCTCTCTGGACGGAGCGCAGCGGAGGAAGACGAGGGTCAAGCGGAGGTGCTGCGCGCATTGCGAAGCAATCGCAAAAAGTTCAGTACCAGCCGACGGACTGGGAGTGGCTCCAGGCGCCGCAGGGGGAACCGTAGCGGTCGTTGATGTAGCCGAGGCCCCACTCGATCTGGGTGGCGGGGTTGGTCTCCCAGTCGTCACCGGCGGAGGCCATCTTGGAGCCGGGGAGGGCCTGCGGGATGCCGTAGGCGCTGGAGGTGGGGTTGGCGGCGGTGTGGTTCCAGCCCGACTCCTTCTCCCAGAGCGGTTCGAGGCAGGAGAACTGGTCGAGACCCCAGCCGTAGTCGCCGAGCATCGACTTGGCGATGTCCTTGGGGTTGCGGAGATCGATCTCGATCTCCTCGACGCCGGCGATGGCTCGGACGTCGTTGCCGGCCGACAGCGCGGCCTGCTTGCCCGGGTCGGCGACCTCGCGGCGGTCACCGGCCGAACGCGACAGGGAGGAGGTCTCGTTGCCGCGGGCGGCGGACTCGGCCTCGATCGCGGCGCGCTGGGCGTCGGTCAGCTCGGGGATGCTGGCCGCCTCACCCGCGCTGAGCGTCGGGTCGTCGGTGGCGGGCCCGGTGTAGGCCACCCCACCTGCGACTGCGGCGCCGGTCCCGCCGAGGGCGAGAACGGAGAGGAGAAGAGTGGTCTTGGCGGTCGTACGCGCAGCCTTGTGCGGAACGTCGACAAGCGGATTCGCTGGCGCACCGCGATGTCGCGGGGCGCGATGAACAGGCTTGGACACGGGCTCTCATTCGGGGGCTGAGGCATTACAGACCCGCAAACAATGCATGAGCGACCAAGCCGTATCAAACCGGACGCACCGTTTGTAGGTCAGAAATGACCGTCCTGAGCATCACTTCCGTAACACGAGTCACACAGATAACAACCGCCCCAGACCTCACAGGCCTGGGGCGGTTGACGTGACAAGGATTACGGGACCACGTTCTCCAGCATCTCGGTGACGAGCGCCGCGATCGGCGATCGCTCGGAGCGGGTGAGGGTCACGTGCGAGAAGAGCGGGTGGCCCTTCAGCTTCTCGATCACCGCGACGACACCGTCGTGGCGTCCGACCCGGAGGTTGTCGCGCTGGGCGACGTCGTGGGTGAGCACGACCTTGGAGTTCGCTCCGATGCGGGAGAGCACCGTCAAGAGCACGTTGCGCTCCAGCGACTGCGCCTCGTCGACGATGACGAAGGAGTCGTGCAGCGACCGGCCACGGATGTGGGTCAGCGGCAGCACCTCGAGCATGCCGCGATCCATGATCTCGTCGATCACGTCCTGTGTGGTGACCGCGGAAAGGGTGTCGAAGACCGCTTGGCCCCACGGCGACATCTTCTCGTTCTCGGTGCCGGGCAGGTAGCCCAGCTCCTGGCCGCCGACGGCGAACAGCGGACGGAAGATGACCACCTTCTTGTGCTGGTTGCGCTCCATCACCGCCTCCAGCCCGGCGCACAGCGCGAGCGCGGACTTACCGGTGCCGGCCCGGCCACCGAGGGAGACGATGCCCACCTCCGGGTCGAGAAGCATCTCCAGCGCGATCCGCTGCTCCGCGGAGCGGCCGTGGATCCCGAAGGCCTCCCGGTCACCGCGGACCAGGTGGACCTGCTTGTCCGGTCCGACCCGGCCGAGCGCGGTGCCCCGGTCCGACATCAGCACCAGGCCCGTGTGGCAGGGAAGGTCGCGGGCGGCGTCGAGGTCGAGGACCCCGTCGTCGTAGAGCTCGTCGAGGTCCGCGGCGCTGACGTCCAGCTCCGCCATCCCAGAGTAGCCCGGGTCGGAGTCGTTGATCCGCTCGCCGCGGTAGTCCTCGGCCTTGAGGCCGACGGCGGACGCCTTGATCCGCATCGGCAGGTCCTTGGAGACCAGCGTGACGTCGAGCCCGTCACCCTGCAGGTTGCGCGCGACCGCGAGGATCCGGGTGTCGTTGTCCCCGAGACGGAATCCGCTCGGCAGCGAGGACGGGTCGGTGTGGTTGAGCTCGACACGGATCGTGCCGCCCTCCTCGCCGACCGGGACCGCCGTGTCGAGGCGTCCGTGGGTGACCCGCAGCCCGTCGAGCTGCCGGAGCGCGGAGCGGGCGAAGTAGCCCAGCTCCGGGTGGTGCCGCTTCCCCTCCAGCTCGGTGATCACCACCACCGGGAGCACGACCTGGTGCTCGGCGAAGCGCGTCATGGCCTTCGGATCCGAGAGCAGGACGCTGGTGTCGAGAACGAACGTCCGCGGGTGCGGTGACTCGCTCTCCGGAGAAGACTCCGACGCCGGTGTCGGAGCGGCCGACGTGTCGGCCTCGGTGACATGCTCGTTCGTGGGTCGGTTGGCCACGCGGATCACCTCTCGCGACCGGCTCATACACCCATGAGTCCGGCCATTTCATCGTCAATCAGATGGACCGGACGGTGGACCGTCAGTCGGGGTGCCGACCGCCTCACACCCGTCGGGATCGATGTGATCCTGACGCAGGTTCGGTTCGTGACTACTCACGTAACGGGCCTCCAGGTGCGACGGGAATTTGTTCCCCGCCGTTGGTACAACGCTACGACGCCGCACCAACGGTCCGTGGCAACACGAACGATTTTTCTTTGTGAACACCTGGTGACGCCACCGGTTTGTTCCACCCAGCGGTCAGCGCTGAGCGTCCCTCGTCTGGACGCAGCGGAGGTCGCAGACGATTCAGGTCACCTTCCGAGGCGACGCTCGCGGTGCGCGTAGGCCCGCAGGGCACGGAGGAAGTCCGTACGCCGGAAGTCGGGCCAGTAGGCCTCGCAGAAGTAGAACTCCGACTTCGCGCTCTGCCAGAGCAGGAACCCGCCCAGGCGTTGCTCCCCCGACGTACGGATGACGAGGTCGGGGTCGGGCTGGCCCTTGGTGTAGAGGTGGTCGGCGATGTGCTCGACGTCGATGATCTGGGCGAGCTCCTCCAGCGAGGTGCCGCGGCTGGCGTGCTCGTTGAGCAGGGCGCGTACGGCGTCGGCGATCTCGCGACGGCCGCCGTAGCCCACGGCGACGTTGACGAGCATCCCGTCGACGTCTCGGGTCGCCTCCTCGGCGGCCTTGAGCCGGTGGGCCAGCCAGTCGGGCAGCAGGTCGAGCGCGCCCACCGGGTGGAGCCGCCAGCGGCGTTCGTCGGCCAGCGAGTCGACTGCGTCGGCGATGATCTCGAGCAGGGGCGCGAGCTCCTCGGCGGGCCGGTTGAGGTTGTCGGTGGAGAGCAGCCACAGGGTGACCACCTCGATGCCGATCTCGTCGCACCAGGTCAGCAGCGGCTCGATGTTGGCGGCGCCGGCACGGTGGCCGTGGGCGGTCGACTGGCCGACCTCCTTGGCCCAGCGGCGGTTGCCGTCGAGCATCACCCCGACGTGCTTGGGCAGCTTGGAGGTGTCGAGCTTTCGCAGCATCCGCGCCTCGTAGGCGGGATACAGAATTCGACGTACGCCGTCCTTCCAGTCTGCCACGAGGAGAAGGGTATCGGCGGTGTGACGACATCACCCAGGGGGCCGCGATTCACCGGATCTTCAGGGTGGACCGATAACCTAGTGCTTCATGACTGAGATGACGGACGCGATGCGCCACAAGGTCGGCACCATCACCGACTCGGTCTCCTCGACCGTGCACGAGGCCCTCCCCAAGCTCCGCGGGTGGATCCACCTGGCCAGCGCACCACTCACTCTCGCCGCAGGGATCGTGCTGATCGTGCTCGCCCCGTCGGGCGCGCCCCGGCTCGGCGCGGCGGTGTTCACGATGGCCGCTCTGCTGCTCTTCACCGTCTCCGCGGTCTACCACCGCGGCAACGCGATGGGTAAGTGGAGCGCCCGCGCCCACACCATCCTGAAGCGCTGGGACCACGCCAACATCATGCTGATGATCGCGGGCTCCTACACCCCGTTCTCGCTGCTGCTCCTCGAGGGCACCACCCAGATCGTGCTGCTCTCGGTGGTCTGGACCGGAGCGATCCTCGGCGTCTTCTTCCGGGTGTTCTGGCCCGAGGCCCCGCGCTGGCTGTACGTCCCCAACTACATCGCGCTCGGCTGGGCGGCGATCTTCTTCATCCCGTCCTTCTTCTCCGGCGCCGTGGCCCTCGGCGTCGGCATCGGGATCGCCACGTTCACGCTGATCTGCGTCGGCGGGGCGCTCTACACCGCCGGCGGCGTGATCTACGGCTTCAAGCGGCCCAACCCGTGGCCGCAGTGGTTCGGCTTCCACGAGGTCTTCCACACCTTCACGATCCTGGCGTTCATCGTCCACTACACCGGCGTCTCGCTGGCGACGTACTCGCTGCGCTGAGGCTCGACCCGGGCCCGGGCCGCGGCCGCCTGCCGGGCCAGCACCGCGGTGAGGATCCCGGTGACCGCGAAGATCGCACCGAGCGCCATCCACCCGCCGGTGCCGTGGTCGATCGCGGTGGCGGTCACGACCAGCGGCGCGAGCATGTGGGCGAGCGCGTAGCCCATCTGGCTGACGCCCTGATAGGCACCGGCCCGCTCCTGGTCGGCGAGCTCGAAGGCCAGGCCCCAGCTGCCCGCCTCGCCCCGCGTCTCCGCGGCCGAGGCGGCCACCGCGGCGAGCAGCAGGAGCACGGTGGCGAGCGCGGGACCGGTGTAGGCCGCCGCGGCGAAGAGGACGCACGCACCGAGCAGCAGGAAGCCGGCGCCGCGTACGGCTCGCCCCGCCGTCGCGATGTCGTGGGTGCCGCGCGAGGCCCGCACCTGGAAGAGCGCGACGTAGACGGTGTTCACCACCAGGAGCACGGAGACCAGGACGGTCGGCGCGTCGGTGTGGTCGGCCACCCACAGCGGCACCCCGATCGACGTGACCCCGAAGTGGATCGCCATCACCCCGCTGAGCACGGTCGCGGTCACGTAGGTGCGGTCCCGCAGCGGTGAGGGCCCCTTGGCGACCGTGGGCCCGGAGCCTGCGTCCATCGCCTCGCCCAACCCTGCGACGCGGCGCCTGAGCCCGACGAGCGGCACCGCCGCGACCGTGGTGAGCACGCCGACGAGCACCATCGTGGCGCGATAGGCCGCGCCGGTGTCCACGGCCAGCGCCACCGCTGCGAGCAGCGTCCCGACCCCGATCATCACGTTCATGACCACCCGCAGCCGGGCACGTACGGCCACCCGCTCGGGACCGTCGAACCAGCGCGCGACCAGCGTCGACTGGGCGCTCGACTGGAAGCCCCGCGAGGCCGAGACCCAGGTCGCGACCAGCACGAACGCGACCACGTCCCGCGCCAGGGCATAGGCCAGCAGGGCGATCCCGTAGCTCGTCAGCGCCACCAACTGCACCCGGTCGGCGCCCCACCGGTCGCTGAGCCGCCCACCCGCGTACGTCGTCACGACGCCGACCGCGCCGGCGACGGTCAGGCCGATGCCCACGGTGACCGCCGAGAGCCCGACGGTCCGGGTGAAGTAGAGCGCGCTGACGGCGAAGAACATGCCCCGCGCGAGCGAGAGGGCGGCGATCGCGCCGACGAGCGGGCGCTCGACCGGATCGCTGGGAGGTCGGATCATGGGCCCAGTTGTCGCACCCGAGACCCGTCCAATGTTAACGATGTAGCGTATTGCTTCATGATCAGGTACGAGCTGGCCGGTCCCGACCTGAGCGAGGTCAGGTTCGCCATCTCGCCCCTCAACGAGCTCACCCTCTCGCTGCGCACGTTGCGCGACCCGGGGCGCTTCCCGCTCCACCTGCCGTGGATCCGCTCCGTGGGCTCCGCGGACCTGGATCGCGAGACCCTGCTCGCGCTGACCAACGACCGGCTCTGGACCCCGGACTTCCTCAACCCGCGGCCGCGCAACCCACTGGCACGGCTCGACGACGAGCTCGCGGTCGTCGCGGCGACGCCTCCGGACCGCGTCCGTGCCGACCTCGACGCCGTCCATTTCGACGGCGCCCCGCCCGCGGTCCTGAGCGGACGCCCGCAGGCGGTGCTGCGTCGCGTGGTCGCCGCTCTCCGCGGCTACTGGGACGCCTGCTTCGAGCCGCACTGGCAACGGATGCGGGCGGTGCTCGAGGCCGACATCGTCTACCGCGGCCGCACGATCGTCCACTCCGGCATGGCCGCGATGTTCGCCGACATCTCCCCACGGGTCTCTCTGGCCGACGACGTCCTCTCGATCCGGCTCACCACCTCGAAGGTCGACTACCGGCGTACGACCGCGGGCGTCGGGCTCACCGTGGTGCCCACCCTGTTCACCCGCAACCCGTCGACCCCGATCTCACCGAAGGAGCCGCCGGTCATGTTCTACCCGGCGCGCGGCCTCGGCACCCTGTGGACGACCGACCGGCCGCAGGCGCCGCAGGCGCTGCGTGACCTCATCGGCGAGACCCGCTCCGGGCTGCTCACCATGCTGGAGGCCCCGGCGTCCTCGACCGAACTGGCCGTACGTCTCGGGGTCACCACCACGGCCGTCAACCAGCATCTCCGAGCGATGCGCGCTGCCGGGCTCCTGACCTCGGCCCGCCACGGCCGGTCGGTCCTCTACCTCCGCTCGGACCTGGGCGATCGTTTCGTCCACGCCGCGACATGAAAGGGGCGCACGGCCACCGGCCGCGCGCCCCCTCGCCATCGGCGAGTCTCACATGTGCAGAGGCTCGACGACGCTGTCGTCGCCGCCCTTGCCCACCCGCGAGTTGCGGTAGCTGTAGAGGAAGTAGATCGCGAAGCCGATCGCCATCCACACCAGGAACCGCAGCCAGGTCTCGATGCTCAGGTTGAGGGTCAGGTAGATGCAGATCAGCGCTGCCACGATCGGCAGCACCGGGTTGAACGGCACCTGGAACGAGCGCGGCAGGTCGGGGCGACGCTTGCGCAGGACCGGCACCGCGATCGAGACCAGGGCGAAGGCGGTCAGGGTGCCGATGTTCACCATCTCCTCCAGCCGGCCGACCGGGGTGAAGGTCGCCACGACGGCGACGACGGCGCCGACGATGAAGGTGAGCCGAAGCGGCGTACCGGTCTTCGGGTTCACGTGCGCGAGCCGCACCGGGAGGAGCCCGTCGCGGCTCATCGCGAAGAGCACCCGGACGGCTCCGATGATCAGCGTCATCACGACCGTGGTCAGACCCGCGACGGCGCCTGCCGAGATCAAGGTGGCGAAGCCGCCCTGCCCGACATCACGGAACGCCGTGGCCAGGGCAGCGCTGGTGTCGATCTCGTCGTACTTCACCATGCCGGTGATGACCAGCGCGACGGCGACGTAGAGGATCGTGCAGATCACCAACGACCCGATGATGCCGCGCGGCAGGTCACGCTGCGGGTTCTTGGCCTCCTCGGCGGTGGTGGCGACGACGTCGAAGCCGATGTAGGCGAAGAAGACCACCGAGGCGGCCGAGATGATCCCGAGGACGCCGAAGGTCTGCGGCTCGAGACCGAACGCCCACTGGATCAGGGGCTGGTGGATGCCTTCGGACTCGACGCCGCCGGCACGCGCGGGGATGAACGGGTCGTAGTTGGCCCCGGACACGTAGAACAGCCCGGCGACGATGACGAAGCAGACGATGAAGAGCTTGATCGCGACGAGCACGAGGTTGACGCGCAACGACTCCTTGATGCCGATGGCGATCAGGCCGACGAGCGCGACGACCAGCAACAGCGCAGCCAGGTTGAAGTCGCCGAAGGCCGGCTGGTCCTGCGGACCGAGGTGGGCCGGCCAGGTGATGCCGATCTCGGCCAGGAAGGTCACGAAGTAGGCGCTCCAGCCCTGAGCGACCACTGAGGCCGCCAGGACCATCTCCAGGATCAGGTCCCAGCCGACGATCCACGCGAGCATCTCCCCGAGGGTGGCGTAGGAGAACGTGTACGCCGACCCGGACACCGGCACCGACGAGGCGAACTCCGCGTAGCAGAGCGCCGCCAGGCCACAGCAGATCGCGGCGATGACGAAGGAGAAGACCACGCCCGGGCCGGCGTACTGGGCCGCGGCCCGACCGGTCAGGGTGAAGATCCCCGCTCCGATGATGACGCCGATCCCGAAGACCGTCAGGTCAACCGCGGTGAGCCGCTTTTTGAGCTGGAACTCCGGGGTTTCGGCATCGGCAAGGGACTGCTCGATGGACTTGGTGCGCCAAACAGACATGAGGGATAGCAAACCATCTCGTCAGGTGGACTCGACGGGGCGGGGTGCGGGTCGTCACATCTTGCACCGGAAGCTGCTCGCCTCCGAGACCGGTCCCCCGACGTACGCAGGCCACGTCGGCCACTCGCACAACGGCCGGGTTCGGTTGGCGCCGGGGTTGCCGTCGGTGACCACCTGGTTCTCGTCCGGAGCGACCCCGTCCTCGGCCCACTTCTCCAGCGTGGTGAGCGAGTCGTAGGAGGCGGAGTACGCCACCGGGGCGAAGTTGGCGTGGTTGGCACCGGGCACCAGGTAGAACCGCGAGAACTCTGACGTCGCCCGCTTGCCCATCACCCGCTGGACGCGCTGGTAGTAGTCGATCGTGGAGCGGTGGCTGACCAGCTCGTCGGCGGCGCCGTGGACCAGGATCAGCCGGCCGCCGGAGCGGGCGAACGGGCGCAGGTCGGCGTCGTTGACGTCCTGGAGCGCGGTCAGCTCGCTGATCCGACGCTGCCACTTCCCCGGGGCGGCCGGGTCGATCGCGAAGGGGCTGATCTGCGGGTCGCGGGCGACGAAGTACTTGGCCCACTGGTTCCAGAACTGCATGCCGTAGCCGGCGGTCACGGGCATCGGGTCGGCAGGCGCGGTCGTGCCGAAGCCGAGGATCGGGGTGGACATCCGCGCCCCCGACAGCACCGGGAAACCGGGGTAGCCCCACTCCCCGCTCGCGACCCGGTAGGGCAGCCGCCAGCTGCCGTCGGCGGCGATCACCGCGTCGACCTGCTCGCGCGAGAGACAGGTGGCGCCCGGCGTCTCGCCCTCTCCGCACAGCAGCGTCTCCGGGTCGAAGTCACAGCCGGCCTCGTCGGAGACGACGCCGTCCTCGACGCCGTCGCCACCGTCGCAGGCGGCCAGGACCCGCTGGGCGACCAGGTCCTGCTGGACCTTCGACGGGAACGCACCCGGCTTGGCGAACTCGTGGGTGATCCGGCCGAAGAAGAGGTCGAGCGTGGCGGCGTTCCAGGCGGGATAGGCGGAGATCACGCCGTCGAAGTCGCGCGGCCAGCGCTGCGCGACCGCGAGCGCCTCGCGGCCGCCGGTCGAGCCGCCGGCGAAGTAGGCGGTGCCGGGCGCGCGCCCGAACGCCTTCGCGATGACGAACCGGGCGGTGTCGTGCACCTTCTTGAGCGCGTCACCCGAGAAGTTGCGCAGCGCCTCGTCGTTCTGACCGAACCAGCCGTCGAGGCTGGCGATCGGGTGGCGGGTGGTGTCGGCCTGGTGGCCGGAGTCGCTGGCGTAGGTCGCATAGCCGCGCCCGAGCGGGGTGCGCTGGTCGACCGGGCCGAAGGGCACGTTCTGGGCGAGGTTGGGGACGGTGCCGTTGTAGCCGCCGCCTCCGAACATCATCGTCTTCCCGTTCCAGCCCTCCGGCAGCGCCAGGCCCATCCGGATGTCCGGGGCCGCGGGGTCGACCGGGTGGATCGCGATGTCGGCGCGGCAGTAGGCCGGGAGTGCGGTCGGGCCGGTCCCGGAGGCCGGCATCGACGTCGTCGCGGTGACCTCGGCGCCGGTGGTCGGCAGGCCGATGCGGTGCGCGGGGATCCTCAGCCCGGCGAGCGCCGAGCAATCGGTGGTGCTCGCCGACGGTACGGCGCTCGCGGGCACCTGGCCGGCGACCAGGGCCGCGGCGGCGAGAGCCAGCGACGAGCCGAAGGTCAGGAATCTGCGTACGAGGGTGCGGGGCATGGCTCAAGGATCGCGACGCGGTGTGACGTGCGCCATGTGGACCGCGCACACAACTACGCGGCCGGAGGTGTGGCCAGGGCTCGACGGGTCGGCATGGTTGCATGCCACACAACAGACCGGCCCACTGTGTCCCGAACCCCTATGGCGTACGTCTCACCACTTCCCTAGCGTCGCCTCTGTGACGAGCACCACACCGACTCAGGACTGGGCTCTGCGGACCGAGGGCCTCACCAAGGACTTCCGCGGCTTCCGGGCGGTCAGCTCTGTCGACCTGGAGGTCGCCGAGGGCACCGTCCACGCGCTCGTCGGCCCGAACGGCGCCGGCAAGACGACCCTGTTCAACCTGCTCACCGGGTTCCTCAAGCCGACCAGCGGGCGGATCACGGTCTTCGGTGACGACGTCACCGGGATGGCACCGGAGCGGATCACCCGGCACGGGGTGGCCCGCTCCTTCCAGATCACGAGCCTGTTCGAGAACCTCACCCCGCGCGAGCACGTGGAGATCGCACTCCAGGGGCTCACCAACCAGGGGCTGAGGTTCTGGCGCTCGGAGAAGCTGCTGGGGCGGCGCCGCGAGGAGGTCGACCGGCTGCTGGCCGAGGTCGGCCTGACCGAGCTGGCCGACAAGCCGACCGGCCTGATGGCGTACGGCCAGAAGCGGGCCCTCGAGCTCGCCCTCGTGCTCGCCGTCGAGCCGAAGCTGCTGCTGCTCGACGAGCCGACGGCCGGGATGGGCATCGAGGACGTCGACCGCACCATCGAGCTCGTCCGGCGCATCGCCGCGGGCCGCACGGTCGTCTTCGTCGACCACAACATGCACGTCGTCGCCCACCTGGCCGACCGCGTCACCGTCCTGCAGCAGGGCTCGGTGCTCGCCGAGGGCGCCTACGACGAGGTCCGCGCGGATCCCCGCGTCATCACCGCCTACCTCGGGGAGGCTCACAGTGCTTGAGATCGAGAACCTGAGCGCCTGGTACGGCGAGGCGCAGGCCCTGCGCGAGGCCACGCTGAGCGTGGCCGAGGGCGAGGTCGTCACCCTCGTCGGCCGCAACGGCGCCGGCAAGACCACCCTGGTCCGCTGCCTGATGGGACTCCACAAGCACCTCACCGGGTCGGTCCGGCTCGACGGCCGTGACATCACCACGCTGCCCGCGCACAAGCGGGCCCGCGCCGGGCTCGGCTGGGTGCAGGACGACCGCGGCATCTTCGCCAACCTGAGCGTGGAGGAGAACCTCCTGCTGCCGCCGCGCGTCTCGGAGTCCGCGTGGACGTTGGAGCAGGTCTACGACGCCTTTCCGGCTCTCGGCAGCCGTCGGCGAGCGGGCGGGACGACGCTCTCGGGGGGTGAGCAGCAGATGCTCGCCGTCGCCCGCGTGCTCCGCACCGGCGCCCGGGTGCTCCTTCTCGACGAGCCCTCCGAAGGGCTCGCCCCCGTCATCGTCGCCCAGATCGGCGACATCGTGCGGACCGCGAAGCAGTCCGGGATCGGCGTGCTCCTGATCGAGCAGAACGTACGTTTCGCCGCCACCGTCGCCGACCGCCACTACCTGCTCGCCCAGGGCCGCCTGGTCGAGAGCCTCGACAACGACGAGTTCGTCGAACGTCAGGACGAGCTGCTCGAACACCTCGGGATCTGACGTACCGCCCAGCAACAGCGCAGTCCCAACCCCCGCGAGGAGAGACACGATGAACAAGCGACGCACAGTTGCCACCGCCTCGATGGTGATGGCAGGTGTCCTGGTCACCGCAGGCTGCGGCGCCGGCGGTCCTGCTGCTGCCGGAGGCGACTTCACCGACGACAAGGTGGTCCTCGCCCTGCTCAACGACGCCTCCGGTGTCTACAAGGACGTCTCCGGCCCCAACTCGAAGATCGCGATCCAGATGGCGATCGACGACTACCAGGAGAAGTACGGCGACGAGGCCGTGGTCGACGACATCGAGGTGACCTCCGCCGACCACCAGAACGAGCCCGACATCGCCAACACCAAGGCCCAGGAGCTCTACGACCGCGAAGGCGCCGACGTGATCCTGGACGTGCCGACCTCGTCGGCCGCGCTGGCCGTCGCGACACAGGCGAAGAACAAGAAGAAGCTCTACATCAACATCGGCGCCGGGACGACCGAGCTCACCGGCGGGCAGTGCAACAAGTACACCTTCCACTACGCCTACGACACCTGGATGCTGGCCAACGGCACCGGCACCGTCGTCACCGAGGAAGGCGACAAGAACTGGCAGCTGATCTACCCCGACTACGCCTTCGGCCAGGACATGGTGAAGTCGTTCACCGGTGCCATCGAGGCCGGCGGCGGCAAGGTCGCCGGCACGATCGCGACGCCGTTCCCGAACGACAACTTCGCGACGTACATCACCAAGGCAGGGGCCGCGAAACCGCAGGTCATCGGCACCATGCACGCTGGCGGTGACCTGATCAACCTGGTCAAGCAGTACAACGAGTCCGGGCTGAAGGACCAGGGCATCGACCTGGCCGTCGGGCTGATGTTCATCTCCGACATCCACTCGCTCGGCGTCGAGGCGTTCGAGGGCACGATCTTCACCGACGCCTGGTACTGGAACCTCGACGAGAAGTCGCGCGAGTGGGCCGACCGGTTCATGGAGGAGACGGGCGACCGGCCGACGTACGCCCACGCGGGCAACTACTCGGCGGCCCTGCAGTATCTCGAGGCGGTCCAGGCGGCCGGCACCGACGACGCCGACAAGGTCGTCGAGGAGCTCGAGGGCAAGAAGGTCGAGGACATGTTCCTGCGCAACGGCGAGATCCGCGCCGAGGACCACCGGGTCATCCACGACGTCTACCTGGCCCGGGTCAAGGGCCCGGCCGACGTCAAGGAGGACTGGGACTACGAGGAGATCATCAAGACGATCCCGGCCGAGGAGGCGTTCCGCCCGGCGGCGGAGTCCGGCTGCTCGATGTAGCCGCATTCGAGGTCGAGAGGGATTGGTATGAACGCGGTTCTGCAGTACACCGTCCAAGGGCTCGCGGCCGGCAGCTTCTACGCGCTGGCCGCGCTCGGCCTGGCCGTCATCTTCGGGGTGCTGGGCGTGGTCAACTTCGCCCACGGCGCCTTCTACATGCTGGGAGCGGTCGCCGCCGCGGTGCTCCTGGACACCGTCGGGATGAGCCTGTGGCTGGCGCTGATCGTGGTGCCGCTGCTGATGCTGGTCTTCGGGATGCTGGTCGAGCGGCTGCTGGTGCAATGGCTGCTGCCGCTCGACCCGCTGTACAACCTGCTGCTCACCTTCGGGCTCACCCTGCTGCTGGTCGACCTGGTCAAGCGCCGCTACGGGGTCTCGGGCCTGCCCTACGAGCGCCCCTCGGCACTCGACGGGCGGGTGCAGCTGGGTGGCGTCGGGCTGCCGGTCTACCAGCTCTTCGTGATCGGTGTCGCGCTGCTCGTCTGCCTCGCCGTCTGGCTGCTGATGACGCGTACGCGGGTGGGGATGATCGTCCGGGCCGCGACCGAGCGGGCGGAGCTCGCGGGTGCGCTCGGGATCAACGTCGGGCGCTGGGTGACCCCGGTCTTCGGCTTCGGAGTCGCACTCGCCGGGCTGGCCGGGGTGCTGGCGGCACCGTTCCGGGCGATCACCGCCGAGATGGGCAGCGACTTCATCATCATCCTGTTCGCGGTGGTGGTCATCGGCGGGCTCGGCTCGATCGTCGGTGCCGTCGTCGGCGGCTTCCTGGTCGGGCTCGTGGAGGCGTTCGGGCAGGCGTACGCCCCGACCTTCGCGCAGGTGCTCATCTTCGTGCTCATGGCGGTGGTCGTGCTGGCTCGGCCGGCCGGTCTCTTCGGTCGAGAGGAGGCGACGGCATGACGTCGATCGCGACCGCTGGCGCAAGCGTCAGCGAACAGCACGCGGCGATCGCCGGGGCGCGGCCGTGGCAGCGGCTGGTGCTGCTGGCCGTCGGTCTGGTGGTGGCGCTCGGGCTGCCATGGTTCGTCTACCCGCCGGTGGCGATGGACATCGCCGCCTGGGCGCTCTTCGCGGTGGCTCTCGACCTGCTGCTCGGCTACTGCGGGCTGCTCTCGTTCGGGCACGCCGCATTCTGGGGCGGCTCGGCGTACGCCACCGGGTTGATCGCGATCCACCTCGGTGTCCCCTTCCCGGTCGCGGTGCTCGGCGGAGCGCTGTTCGCGATGGTCCTGGCGGTGCCGATCGGCTATCTGTCGGTGAAGCGGTCCGGGATCTACTTCGCGATGGTCACCCTGGCCTTCGCGCAGATGCTCTTCTTCATCGCCAACCAGGCCTCCTCGCTCACCGGCGGGGAGAACGGGCTCCAGGGCGTGCCGCGGTCGTTCTTCGGGATCGAGGCGGTCGAGACCGACTCGTTCTTCTTCTACTACGCGGCGCTGCCGATCATCCTGCTCGGGATGTGGGCCGCCTGGCGGATCGTCCACTCCCCCTTCGGGCGGGTGCTGGTCGCGATCCGCGACAACGCGCCCCGGGCCCGGGCGCTGGGCTACGACGTGGAGCGCTACAAGCTCATCGTCTTCGTGCTCTCGGCCGGGCTCTCCGGCCTGGCCGGCGGCGTCTTCGCCGTCTCGCACGGCTTCGTGGCGCTCCCCGAGCTGCACTGGGCCACCTCCGGCGAGGTCGTCCTGATGACGGTGTTGGGTGGCATCGGGACGCTGTGGGGTGGGGTCATCGGCGCCGGGCTGATCGTGATGCTCGCCGACTACCTGGCCTCGTCCGGGTTCGACGGCATCGGGATC
>NZ_JBHVKN010000123.1:0-14693 GCF_042798075.1 Nocardioides sp. NPDC057772 | reverse complement strand
GATGTCGACTTCGCGGCAAGCATCGGGATAACAGTCGAAAACGTCTCCTATTCACCCGATTCGGTCGCCGACTACACCGTGATGCTGATGCTCATGGCGGTGCGCCAGGCGAAGGCGACGATCCGGCGCACGGACGCCCACGACTACCGGCCGGCTGCCACCCGGGGCCGCGAGCTGCGCGACCTCACCGTCGGCGTGGTCGGGACCGGGCGGATCGGTGCCGCGGTCATCGACCGGCTGCGGGGTTTTGGCTGCGACGTGCTCGCCTACGACGTCCGGCCTCGGCCCGCCGCCGACGGCGTCGAGCACGTCGACCTCGACACCCTGGTCGAGCGCAGCGACATCGTCACCCTCCACGCGCCGCTCACCGAGGAGTCGCACCATCTGCTCGACCGGCGCCGCATCGGCCGGATGCGGCCCGGGGCGTACGTCGTCAACACGGGCCGCGGCGCGCTCGTCGAGACCACGGCGCTCGTCGAAGCGCTCGAGGAGGGTCGGCTGAGTGGGGCGGCCCTCGACGTCATCGAGGGCGAGGAGGGCATCTTCTACGCCGACCTCAGGGGTCGCGAGGTCCCGAACGGCTGGCTGGCGCGGCTGCAGGAGATGCCGAACGTGCTGGTCAGCCCCCATATCGCTTATTTCACCGACCATGCCCTGATGGACACGGTCGAGAACTCCATCGTGAACTGTCGTGAATTCGAAAGCAGGTAGCAGCATGTCCAAGCTCAAGGTCGGCATCGTCTTCGGTGGCGTCTTCGAGGAGCACCCCGTCTCGGTGAAATCGGCGCAGGAGGTCGCCAAGCACCTCGACGCCGACCGGTACGAGACCTACTGGATCGGCATCACCAAGAGCGGCGACTGGCGTCTGTGCGACGGGCCCGAGGCGAGCTGGGAGGACGACGCGCACCGCCCGGTCGTGCTCTCCCCCGACCGCAGCGTCCACGGGCTGCTCGTCCTCGGCGAGGGCACGTACGAGACGATCCGGCTCGACGTCGTGCTCCCCGTCCTGCACGGCAAGCTCGGTGAGGACGGCGCGATCCAGGGCCTCCTTGAGCTCTCCGGGATCCCATACGTCGGCTGCGACGTGCAGAGCTCGGCACTGTGCATGGACAAGGCACTCGCCTACACGGTCGTCGCCGATGCGGGTATCCCGACACCCACCTTCTGGACCCTCTTCCCGGGCGACGCTGTGCAGACCATTGGCGATCCCGGCGTACTCCCCTATCCGGTCTTCGTGAAGCCCGCCCGCTCCGGGTCGTCGTTCGGGGTCAGCAAGGTGACCTCGGCCGCGGAGCTCGCCGACGCGGTGGCGACCGCTCGGCAGTACGACGACAAGGTGCTCATCGAGGAGGGAGTGGAAGCCGAGGAGATCGGCTGCGCGATCCTCGGCAACGGCGGCGAGCTGGTCACCGGCGAGGTCGACCACGTCGCGCTCTCGCACGGCTTCTTCAAGATCCACCAGGAAGACGCCCCCGAGACCGGTTCCGAGAACGCGACCTTCGTCGTGCCCGCCGACGTCCCGGCCGAGGCGCGGGAGCTGGTCAAGACCGAGGCGAAGCGGGTCTACCGCGCGCTGGGCTGCCGCGGTCTGGCACGGGTCGACATGTTCCTCAAGACCGACGGCACCGTGGTGCTCAACGAGGTCAACACGCTGCCCGGCCTCACCTCCTACAGCCGCTACCCGCGGATGATGGCGGCCGCCGGGATCTCGATGACCGACTTCCTCGACCGTGCGGTCGACCTCGCGCTGCAGACTGCGACATCGGAGGGCGCGCGATGAGGGACGGCTTCGCCTTCGTCGACGAACTGGTGCCAGGCGTCCGCTGGGACAGCAAGTACGCCACCTGGGACAACTTCACCGGCAAGCCGGTCGACGGCTACCTGGTGAACCGGATCGTCGGCACCCGCGAGCTGTGCGCCGCACTCTCCGAGGCGCGGGACAAGGCAGCGGCCCTCGGGTTCGGGATCCTGCTGTGGGACGGCTACCGCCCGCAGCGCGCGGTCGACGCGTTCCTGCGCTGGGCGCAGGAGCCGCTCGATGCGCAGGACGAGGAGCGCAAACGCATCCACTACCCCTCGATCACCCGCCCGGAGATGTTCGAGAAGGGGTACGTCGCCACCCGGTCCGGTCACAGCCGCGGCAGCACCGTCGATCTGACCCTGTTCTCCCTGGCCACGGGTGCGCTGCTGGACATGGGCGGCGGACACGACCTGATGGACGAGGTCTCCCATCACGGCGCCGCCGGCGTCTCCGAGGCGGCGGCCCGCAACCGGTCGCACCTGTGCTCGGTGATGGAGTCGTGCGGGTTCAGCCGCTACGACAACGAATGGTGGCACTACTCGCTGGTCGAGGAGCCCTACCCCGACACCTACTTCGACTTCCCTGTCGGCTAGAGCCGGTACAGCTAGTCCAGCCAGCCGTGGACCTTCGAGCGGTTCGCCTTCTGCCACACGGGGGCGAATCGCTCCTCGGCGTCGACGGCGGCCGCCTCCTCGGCGGCGAGGAAGTCGAGGAGGGCGCCGTCGGGCGACGGGATCTCCGTGATCGCCCGGATCATGACCACGGAGTCGTTGAGATCGCCGAGGGCCGACTGGACCGACCTGGTGGCCTCGGCGAGGCGCTCGGCGTCTTCGCCGAAGACCTCCCGGAGCGACTCGGCGGCGTAGCGGGTGCGCTTGGCCTTCTTGCGCGCCTCGTGGAGCTGCCGCCTGCGCTCGCCGGGGTCTTCGGCGCTCTCGGCGGCGTCGACCGCGGCCGCGAGGCGTCGCCAGCTCTTGCGGAGCCGCTTGCGCAGCTCCTTCTTGCCCGGAGCGCCGTCACCCCAGGGAAGACCGTCGATGGCGGCGAGGCCGGCGACGAGCGCGCGGTAACGCTCGCCGTCGAGCTCGGGCAGCAGCCGGGCGCGGCCCGCCGCCTGACGCTCCGCGAGCGCTGCCCGGAGCGCGTCCACACCCGACGGCCCCGGGCCGTGCTCGGCGGCCCAGTGGCGCAGCCGTTTGCGGAGCACCTCGGCGTCGCGTACGTCTCCGAGGAGGGCTGCCAGCCACTTCAGCTCCTCACGGAGCGGCTCGGTGCGGTCCGTGTCGAGCAGGGGACGGTAGGTCGCGAGGACGCTGCGCATGCGGCGTACGGTCACGCGCATCTGATGGACCGAGTCCTCCTCGTCACGCAGCACGAGCCGGCCCCAGCGGTGGAGCGCGGCCACCTGGTCGCGCCACCACTCGCCGACCGGCTCGTGTGGATGACTCATCCCTCTATTACTACCGTGCCACGGCGTCGAGGTCACGCCGCTCGGTCCGCTGAGCGCCCTCGTCCGCGGCACCGCCCGTCTCCCGGTGCGGGAGCAGCGTCAGGAGCAGGCCGACTCCGGCCCAGCACGCCAGGACGATCAGCGGGGTGGTGGTCCCGGCCCCGTCGAAGAACGAGAAGCCGCGCAGCGCCGACCCGGCCGCGCCCGGGGGCATCAGCTGGCCGAGCCACCCGAACGGCACCATCTCCGGCGCGGAGGTGATCCCGGAGAGCGGGTTGCCGACCAGGAGGATGAGCAGGGCGACGATGCCGACACCCGCGGGACCGATGAGGTGACGCAGTCCGACGATCGGGAGCGCGACGGCGAGGATGCCGAGAGCCACGACGCCGGCGTTGACCAGATAGCTGCCCTCCAGGGCACCGAGCCAGCCCTGGACGACGCCGGTCATCGCGAGACCGCCGCCGATCGCGATCAGGAACGCGGCCGCGACCCGGTCGCGGGTGCGGGTCAGCACCAGCGAGGTGATCGCACCGGCCATGATGCCGCCGATCACCAGCGGCAGCGCGGAGGCGCCGAAGACCGCTCCGCGCGGGTCGTCCTCCGCAGCCGGGACGACATCGGTCACCTGGGGCCGGGTGCCGGTCTCGGCTCCCATCGCGGCGGCCATCTGGGTGAGCTGCTGGGCGACGTTGGCGCTTGCGGCGGAGGCGACCAGCACCTCCTGCCCCTGGGGGCCGACGACGATCGCGCCGTACGCCTCCCGGTCCTCGATCGCCTCGACCGCCTCGTCGCGGTCGGCGACGGCGGCGACCTCGAAGGCGTCCTCTCCCGCGTCGGCGGCGAGCTGGGTCTCGATCTGGGTGACCGCCGCCTCGGGGCCGGCGACAGCCAACGGCAACGACCTGGGCTCCAGCTCGCTGGTGGGCCAGGCGAACGCGGAGATGAGCAAGGTGAGCAAGGTGACCAGACCGAGGCTGACCCCGATCACGGCTTTCACTGACGTGGACATGTCGGTTCCTTCGCTAAAAAAACGAATGTTCATTCTCTTTGAAGAAGACTCTCCTCTCGTTCGCCGGATTTATCAAGAATGAACGTTCGTTTTCTTTTGGGGTATGCTGCGTCCATGCCGAAGATCAGCGAGGAGCACCGCGCCGAGAAGCGCCAGCAGATCATCGCGGCGACGCTGCGCTGTGTGGAGCGCGACGGCTTCCACAAGACGACGATGGCCGCGGTGGTCAAGGAGTCCGGTCTGTCGGCGGGCTCGGTCTACACCTACTTCCGCGGGAAGAACGACATCATCCGCGCGATCGCCGAGTCCGGCCTGACGACCATCGCCGAGGCGATCACCCGCTTCACGCCCGAGGCGGGCTCCGATATCGCCGCTCCCCCGCCGGAGCTGGCGATCGAGGCCGCGACCCAGCACCTCCTCGACCTCTCCGAGGAGCTCGGCGTCGACCTCCCCAAGATCGCCCTGCAGACCTGGGCCGAGGCCGCCCGCGACCCGGAGGTCCGCGAGCTGATGGCGCCCGAGGCCCGGCGGATCCGCGGCGCCTGGCGCACCTACGCCGAGGCGGCGATCGACGCTGGCCGGTTCCGCAAGGATGCCGACCCCGAGCGCATCGCGATGGTCCTCACCGGTCTGCTGCCCGGCTTCATCCTGCAGCGGCTGATGCTCGGCGACGTGACGCCGAAGAGCTTCGCGGCCGGCCTCACCGACCTGCTCGACCAGCCCGGCTACGCCGAGGGGGCCGCCCAGCGGGCGACCCAGTAGCGCACGCCGTAGGGGTCGTCGTCGTAGTCGACCGCCACCGTCCCCACGCTGGGCAGCAGATCTGCGGCCTCGACGATCGGGCCGACGTCGGCCCACAGCTCGTCGGCCAGGCCCCGATCGAGAGCTCCCAGCGCTTCGGGGTCAGGGGTGGCCAACGCCTTGCCGAGCAGATCGTCGAACTCGGCGGCCCGCGGGTCGAGATGTCCCGGCGCCTTCTCGCTGCGGCGGGCCGAGCCGTTGCCGACGATGAGGTACGCCGCCTCGCCGCTGGTCACCGGAGCCGTGCCGACCTCGGCCAGCAGCGCAGCGGCGACCCGAGCGCCCTGCGCACCGGCGATGACGCGTACGTCCTCACCGAGCCAGGCCACCGCGGCCAGGCAGGCGGAGCGGAGCTCGTCGACGGGGTCATTGATCGAGGCGTACTCCGGCAGCAGCGCCAGACACCCCGGAACCAAGGCCACTCGGGTCACTGCAGCCCCCTGATCGCTCGGGCCGGACGTCGGCGTCCGGCGATCGTCCAGACCATGTCGACGGTCTGCCGGGTCTCGGTGACCTGGTGGACCCGGTAGATGCGAGCTCCGGCCAGCGCGCAGACCGACGTCGCGGCCAGGGTGCCGAGGAGCCGCTCGCCGACCGGCAGGTCGAGCGTCTCCCCCACGAAGTCCTTGTTGGAGAGCGAGACCAGCACCGGCCAGCCGGTCTCCACCATCTCCCCCAGGCGACGGGTGATCTCGAGGGAGTGGAAGGTGTTCTTCCCGAAGTCGTGGGCCGGGTCGATCACGATCGAGTCCTTGGCGACGCCGGCGTCGAGGGCGCGCTGGGCGTAGGCGAGAGTGTCGTCGATCGCGGCCCGGACGACGTCGTCGTACTCGATCCGGTAGGGCCTGGTCCGCGGCGTCACGCCCCCGGTGTGGGTGCACACGATCGCGGCGCCATGAGCGGCGGCGACGTCGACGAGCTCAGGGTCGGCGCCGCCCCAGGCGTCGTTGATCAGGTCGGCACCGGCCGCGCACACCGCGTCACCGACCTCGGCGCGCCAGGTGTCGACCGAGATGACGAGTGCCGGGAACTCCTCCCGGACCCGGGCGACGAAGTCGACCACGCGGGCCTTCTCCTCGGCAGCGTCGATCTCGGCGCCGGGTGCGGCCTTGATCCCACCGATGTCGACGATCTCCGCACCTTGGGAGGCCACCAGGCGCACGCGCTCGAAGGCCGCGTCCTCGGCCCAGGTCGCTCCCTTGTCGAAGAACGAGTCGGGCGTGCGGTTGACGATCGCCATCATCAGCGCGTCGTCATCACCGAATTCGTGTCGTCCGAGGCGCAGCATCAGGCGACCATACCGCCCGAGCCGTCGCTCAGCGGCGGCCGCTCCAGGAGGCTCACGCTCCGGTCGAGAACCTTGGTGGAGCCGTCGATCGGGATGTATTGCCGCATCTCCACGTCGTCGCCCGCGGGACCGGTGCCGAGGCGCCGCGACATCATGCCCACGATCTGGGTCGCCATCAGGCCGAGGTCGAAGAGGTCCTGGTGGCTGTGGTCGCGCTGGCCGAGGTCGACCTGGGCGATCGCGTCCATGCCCCGCATGTCCAGGGTGTCGACGAGGGCGGCCAGCTCCACGCCGTAGCCGGTGGGCACCTGCAGCCGCTCGAACAGCGAGCGCCGGATCGACCACTCCCCGGCCAGCGGCTGGATCAGGTCCCGCAGCGGGCGGCGGTGGAGCGCCAGCAGCGGGCGCGCGACGAGCTCGGTGACCCGGCCGCCGTCGAGACCGTGCTCACCCGGGCGCCGGTAGAAGCCCTTGACCAGCTCGATCGTCGGATTGTTGACAAGCGGGCCGACCAGGCCGCGTACGAAATGGGTGTCCCAGTCGGTGAGGTCGGCGTCCATGAAGACGATGAGCTCACCGGTGGTCACGAACTGCGACTTCCACATCGCCTCGCCCTTGCCGGGGTAGGAGCCGAGGTCGGGCCGGATCGCGGCCGAGGCGTAGACGTCGGCACCGGCGTCCGAGGCGATCCTGGCCGTGTCGTCGGAGGAGTCGGAGTCGATGACGACGAGCTCGTCGACCAGGTCGGAGGTCTCCATCAGGCTGGTGCGCAACGTGCTGACCAGGTCACCGACGGTTGCGGCCTCGTTGCGTGCCGGGACCACGAGGCTGACCCGCTGCCCCTGCTTGGCCTCGACGAGCTCGGCCATCGACCAGTCGTCCCAGTGATGGGTGTTGCACTCCAACCAAGACATGCCCAAACCCTATCGACGGATACCCAGACACCTGTCCGATACCCGATCCGGCAGGCTCCTAGACGCCTACCGGCGCCGGCCCGGACGCTGGGGCTCGGGAAGGCGGCCGTCACGCCGTCCTGGCCCTCGCCCCTGACACGCCATGCGCATCCTGACCCGCATCGATGCACTGGGAAGGGCGCTCGGCAGACCCGTGCTGAAGGCCGACCAGGTGACCGTCCGGGAGTACCTGCGACTCGCCCGGGCGACCCGCCCCCTGCCCGGCCCGGAACCCTCTTCAGGTAACGTCGCGGCTTTCCATAAACCTTCGTAACACCCTGCGCCACCCTCGGCGCGCTCTAGCCAGAGCGCGTGGGACAGCGCTAACGTGGGGAAAATTGTTGACAAACCTAATGTCGACACTGCGGGTCAAAAGAGGTCCCCAGCCATCAATCACACCGAATAGGTGAGAAGAAATGTCCGGAACCCCCACCATCCCCTCCCACGAGGCACAGCCCGACAAATCGAAGCTCCGAAGAGCCATCACCGGCTCAGCGGTCGGCAATGCGACCGAGTGGTTCGACTACGGCGCGTTCGCCTATGTCGCCACCGAGATCACCGCCAACTTCTTCCCCGAGACGGGCTTCGCCGGCACCGCGCTGACGTTCGCCATCTCCTTCATCCTGCGACCACTCGGCGGCCTCTTCTGGGGTCCGCTCGGCGACCGCATCGGACGCCAACGCGTCCTTGCGATGACGATCATCCTGATGGCGGCCGCCACCTTCCTGGTCGGCTGCCTGCCCACATACGATTCGATCGGCATCTGGGCCGTCGTCCTGCTCGTGCTGCTCCGGGTGATCCAGGGATTCTCGACCGGCGGCGAATACGGCGGCGCCGCGACGTACATGGCCGAGTGCGCGCCCGACAAGAAGCGCGGGTTCTACGGCAGCTTCCTGGAGTTCGGCACCATCGTCGGCTTCACCGCCGCGATCGCGGTCGTCTTCACCACCGAGTCGATCATCGGCGACGCGGCGATGACCGAGTGGGGCTGGCGTATCCCGTTCCTCATCGGGGGCCCGATCGGCCTGATCGGCCTCTACATCCGGACCCGGCTCGAGGAGACCCCGGTCTTCCGGGAGCTCGAGTCCGAGGACGCGGTCGAGGCCGGCGCGGGAGCCGCACTGAAGGACCTCTTCGCGCTGTTCTGGAAGCCGATCCTCACCCTCATCGGCCTGGTCGCGGCGCTCAACATCGCGAACTACACCCTGCTGGCCTACATGGCTACCTACCTGCAGGAGGAGGCGGGCTTCAGCAGCTCCGACGCCGACCTGCTGGTGATCTTCGGACAGGTCGCGATGCTGATCTTCCTGCCGATGGCCGGAGCCCTCTCCGACAAGGTCGGTCGCAAGCCGTTGTGGGGTGGCTCCTTCATCGGCCTGATCGTGCTGTCGGTCCCGATGTTCCTCCTGATCGGCCAGGGCTTCTGGCCGGCGGTCCTCGGGTTCACCGTGCTGGGCATCGTCTACGTCGCCCAGCTGGCGACCATCTCGGCGACCTTCCCGGCGATGTTCCCGTCGCAGGTGCGCTACGGCGGCATGGCGATCGGCTACAACGTCTCCACCGCCGCATTCGGCGGCACGGCGCTGTACGTCAACAACGCGCTGATCGGCGCCACCGGCGACGTGCTGATGCCGGCCTACTACATGATCGCCGGATCCGTGGTCGGTCTGATCGCACTGTTCTTCGTCGTCGAGACGGCGGGCAAGTCGATCCGAGGCACCGAGATCCCGGGTACGCCGGAGTCCGAGGCCGAGCTCGCCGAGCTCGACAAGGCCCAGACCCTCTGATCGGCAACTGCTGACGGGCGGGCCGGACGCGTCATTCGTGCCCGGCCCGCCCGCTGGTCTTTCCGCACCGCTGGCCTGGCCACATGCAATGATTGTCAACAATCAGAACTCTTTCTCGGTGACCCATCGGAGACCACGTTGACAGCGACATCGAGCTTCGAACCCGTGCACAGAGAGTCGACGGCCTCGGTCATCGCTCGCCAGCTGCGTATGGCGATCATGGAGCGCACCCTGCAGCCGGGGGCACAGCTGAGCGAGACCGCGCTCTCGGCCCAGTTCGGCGTCAGCCGCGGACCGCTGCGCGAGGCCATGCAGCGCCTGGTCCAGGAGGGCCTGCTCCGCAGCGAGCCCAACCGCGGACTCTTCGTGATCGAGCTCGACGAGGCCGACATCCGAGACATCTATGTGGCCAGGGCAGCCGTCGAAGGCGCCGCCGCCACGATGATCGCCAAGGCGCGGGTCCCCGCGGCGCTGCGCGAGCTCCGTGCCGCCTGTGAGGCGATGACCATGTCTCTCGAGCTGGGTGACCCGGCGGCGTTGAGCGACGCCGACTTCCACTTCCACGACGTGCTGGTGCAGTGCTCCGGCAGCCGGCGCCTGGCCCGGATGCACCAGACCCTGATCGTCGAGACCCGGATGTGCCTGACCGCGCTGGAGGGCACCTACCAGCAGCCGCTCGAGCTGGTCGAGGAGCACAACCAGATCGTCGACGCCATCGAGGCCGGTGACGTCAAGCTGACCCTCAAGCGCGTCGAGCAGCACATGGACGAGGCGCTACGGCGCCTCATCCACGCCGAGGACGACGACGAGGGCTACGTCTAGGGTCACATCGCGATCCCGACGTACTTGGTCTCGAGGAACTCCTCGATGCCGGTACGCCCGCCCTCCCGCCCCAGCCCGGAGGCCTTGACGCCCCCGAAGGGCGCGGCGGGGTTGGAGACAACGCCCTGGTTGAGACCCACCATCCCGGACTCGAGCGCCTCGGCGACCCGCAGCCCGCGGCGCAGGTCGTTGGTGAAGACGTAGTTCACCAGGCCGTACTCGGTGTCGTTGACCGCCGCGACCACCTCGTCCTCGGTGTCGAACGGGGTCAGCGGCGCGACCGGTCCGAAGATCTCCTCGCTGCCCATCCGGGCCGAGACGGGAACGTCGGTGAGCACGGTCGGCGGGTAGAAGTAGCCCGGCCCGTCGGGGGCCGTGCCGCCGGTCAGCACACGCGCGCCACCGGCCACGGCGTCGTCCACGAGGGTCTGCACCTTCTCCCTGGCCGTCTCGTCGATGAGCGGGCCGACGCGTACGCCCTCCTCGACCCCGCGACCGACCGGCAGCTCGGCCATCGCCTTGGCGAGCCGGTCCCCGAACTCGCCGATGACCGAGCGCTGCACGAAGATCCGGTTTGCGGCGGTGCAGGCCTCCCCCGTGTTGCGCATCTTCGCGGCCAGCGCGCCGGCGACCGCCTCGTCGATGTCGGCGTCCTCGAAGACGACGAAGCCGGCGTTGCCGCCGAGCTCCATGGAGGTACGCAGCACCTGCTCCGCGCTCTGCTCGAGCAGCACGCGCCCGACCGCCGTGGAGCCGGTGAAAGAGAGCTTGCGGATCACGCCGGAGCGCAGCAGCGGCTCGGTCAGCTCGCCCGGCCGGGTGGTCGGCAGGATGCTGACGACCCCGTCGGGCACGCCGGCCTCGCGCAGGACCTCCCCCAGCGCCAGCATCGAGAGCGGCGTCTGCGCGGCGGGCTTGATGATGCTCGTGCAGCCGGCGGCGATCGCCGGCCCGAGCTTGCGCGTCCCCATCGCCATCGGAAAGTTCCACGGCGTGATCAGCAGCGCCGGACCGACCGGCTGCTTGGTGATCAGGAACCTGGAGCCGCCGGCGGGCGCGGTCTGGTAGCCGCCCTCGATCCGCACAGCCTCCTCGGCGAAGTGACGGAAGAACTCCGCGGCGTAGGTGATCTCGCCCTTCGCCTCGGCCAGCGGCTTGCCCATCTCGAGCGTCATCAGCAGCGCGAGGTCGTCGATGCGCTCGTGCAGGAGGTCGAAGGCGGCCATGAGCATGTCCGCCCGGGCCCGCGGGGCGGTGGCGGCGAACTCCTTCTGCGCGCCCGCGGCGGCATCGAGCGCACGCTGCCCGTCCTCGGGGGTCGCGTCGGCGACCGCGCAGAGCACCTCGGCCGTCGACGGGTCGACGACGTCGAAGGTGCCGCCGTCGCTGGCATCCCTCCACTGACCTGCGACAAGAAGTCCCTTCGGGACTGCTGCCACGACCCGTGCCTCGTTCGGTTCTCCAGTCATGCCGCATCAGCCTCCAAGGTCTGCATCCGGCCGTCCGGCTGACAGCCAGCCAACGCTGGCCTAGTGTAGTGGCGGGTCAGATTGTCAACAATCGACAGGAGTCCACGGTGGCCAAGCTCTCCCCCATTCTCAAGCCGGCAACCCCACCCAGCCTGGACCACCGACGATGACCGACGACCTCGAGCGCCTGCTCCGCTGGGAACAGGCCGGTGCTACCTGGGAAGCGATCTGGCCGCGCGCCGGCGAGGTGACCATCGTGCTGTGCACCTGCGACAGCGGCGAGGAGGCCGACCGCTACACCTCGACGGCCCCCGACCTCCTCGACTACGTGCGGGACCCGGGCAGCGCCGATCGGCGATAACCGGTTGCCCGCGTCATCGAGCCATCTCGATGATGGCCCGATGACGCTGACCGAGATGTGGCCGCTGTTCGGCCTGGTGATCCGGACCCCGCGGCTGGAGCTGCGGCTGCCGACCGAGGACGAGCTCACCCGCCTGGCCCAGGTCGCGGCGGACGGCGTGCACGAGCCGACCGAACGGCCGTTCCTGACACCCTGGGCGGAGCAGCCGCCGCTGGAACGGGCCCGCCACGTGCTCCGCGGTGCCTGGGGCAGCCGGGCCGAGTGGCAGCCCGGCGACTGGAGCCTCGGCCTCACCGTCGTCCTCGACACGCATCCGATCGGCGTCGTATGGGTCTCGGCGACCGAGTTCGCCGAGCGCCGCGAGGTGAGCACCGCCTCCTGGCTCGGCCTGCCCCACCACCGCCGCCGCCTCGGCACCGAGGCGCGCCGCGGCGCCCTCACCCTCGCCTTCGACCACCTCGGCGCCGCGTACGCCACCTCTGAGGCCTTTCCCGACAACGCCGCCTCGGTCGGGGTGTCCACCAAGCTCGGCTACGAGCCCGACGGCATCTCCCGCGACGTACGCGACGGGGAGGTGCTGGTCTCCCACCGCCTCCGGCTCGGCCGGGAACGGTGGGACCGCAACGACCGCAGCGACATCGAGGTCAGCGGCCTGGAGCCGTGCCTGCCCCTGTTCGGAGCGGCGTAGACCCGATCAGCGCAGGAAGCAGAAGACGAAGACGGCCACGCACAGGACCAGTGACAACGTGGCGTTGAGGGCGAGATTGCGGCCGAAGTCGCGGGCCCGGAGGTGCGCCGAGACGGCACACACGAAGTAGACCACCAGCGCCGCGCTGGTCAGCGGCCCGACGTACGGCACCCACAACCCCGCGACCAGGCCCACGGTGGCGGCGACCTTGACCCACGGCATCACCGGCCACAGCGCCCGCGGCAGCCCGACGTCGGTGAAACACTTCGCGATGAAGCCGACCGGTTTGAAGCACATCGCCGCGTCGCCGATCTGGATCACCGCGAGCGCCACGACCGGCCACCACGGGTCCGGCAGATCGTTGACGTACGCCGCCACGACTCCACCGAGATCGTCCTGTCCCGCCGCCCACATCCCGGTGACGAGGAGCGTCGCCGACGCCAGCGCGAGACCGGCCCCGGCGCGACCCAGGTTCCGGTCGCCCACCCGTAGGTGCGCGCCGATGGCGAGCGCGAAGAACGCCACGAACCCGGCGGCCGCGACGATCCCGACCGCCGGCACCGCCACCCCGGCCAGCAGACCGAGGAAGCCCAGCGCGTAGGACACCCCGATCGGGAAGCTCAACCATTCCAACGGCACCGAGAGCCGTTGGGCCTCGGTCACGGGTATCCGGTGGCCGGTCAGGTTGAGCACCGCCCCGCCGAGGGCGGCGACCGAGGCGATGAACGTCAGAGCGAGATAGGTAGCCGTCATGGTCATCCAGACACCGGTCGTCCCGCGGCTGTGACGGCTACCTGCTGAACAGCCCCGCGATCGCCCCCAACCCGGCGAGTCCGGCGTCGCGGGCCGCCACGACCGGCCCGTTCTCGACCTGGCCGAGCACGCCGACCAGCCGGGAGGCCCGCACCAGCCGCTGGGTCGCGGGACGCCGGGTGCGGTCGTAGGCGATCAGCGCGCCCTCGATGCGCGTATGGCCCGCGAGCTGGGCGGCGAGGACGGCAGCGTCCTCGATCGCGGCGCAGGCACCCTGGCCGAGATTGGGCGTCGTCGCGTGCGCGGCGTCGCCGAGAAGCACGACTCGACCGTGGTCGAACCGCTTCAGCGGCAGCCGCAGGTCGCAGATGTCCCCGCGGATGACCGCGCTCGGCGGTGTCGCGGCCAGCAGCTGCGGGATCGGCTCGTGCCAGTCGCCGACCAGCGCGGTGACGTCGGCATGGTGGTCCCCACCGCTCTCCCCCGCCGGCCGGTTGGCGGTCACGAACCAGTAGGTCCGACCGTCGACCAGCGGGACGTAGCCGAACCGCACCCCGGTGCCCCAGGTCTCCCCGCCCGTGGTCGAGGCCTCGCCTGGCACCGGCTCCGCGGTGACACCGCGGTAGGCGGTGTAGCCGGCATGACGTACGTCCTCGCGCTGGTGCAGCTCCTTCCTGATCACGCTGCGGATGCCGTCAGCGGCGACCACCAGGTCGGCCGGCCCGCGGGGGTCGAGGTCGTCGAGCCCGGCCAGGCCGGTGACGGTCACCCCGGTGCGTACCTCGACTCCTTCGCGCTCCGCCAGCGCGCCCACCAGGGCCTCGTGCAACCGCGCCCGGTGCACCATGACCGGGGTGCGCTCGACGGCGTCGACGCGCACCTTCGCCAGCCAGCGCCCGTCGGGGCGGCGCAGCCCCGCCTGGATCGCCGGACGGGTCCCGTCGACCAACCGGTCCGCGACGCCGAGCTCGGTCAGGATCCTCCACGCCCGCGGCCAGATCGAGAGCCCGGCCCCGACCTCGCCGAGCTCCGGAGCCCGCTCCAGGACGGTCACCTGCCATCCCGTCCGCGACAACGCGAGGGCCGCGGTGAGCCCTCCGATCCCGGCGCCGACCACCAAGGCACTCCGACTGCTCGTCGATCCGTCCACGACGCGCAATCTAGCCGACTGCCGCGAACCTCCGCCGGACACACCCTTGCGTTCTTCAATCGTTGTCGATAACGATTTACCTCCGCGTCCCGCCGCCCGAAGGTCTCCTGTGATCCAGCCGCTCTCCCCCGACCCGACCCTCCGCCACCGCTCCCACGAGGTGATGCTGACGCTGCACCGCCCCGACGGCAGCGCCTACGCCGACGCCGACGTGGTCGTCGAGCAGACCCGCCACACCTTCGCCTTCGGCAACATCGGCTTCGACTTCATCGGGCTGGCGAACGGCGACACGGCGCAGTCCCCCGGCGCGGTCTTCGGCGGCGCAGACGCCGAGACGGCCGAGCGGCTCGTGGACCTGTGG
>NZ_JBHVKN010000122.1:0-14899 GCF_042798075.1 Nocardioides sp. NPDC057772 | reverse complement strand
AGGCTACCCAGCCTGCCGCCATGCGATCGGGATGCTCTGCCGCGTCAGCCGACGGGCCGACGGGCGAGCTCGGCCAGCTTGGCGTGGTCGATCCCGGCGAGCCGGTCGACCTCGTCGACAGCGACCGCGCCACACTCGACCCCGCGCAGCACGAAGGCGGCGAGCGCGGCAGCGGTGGCGGGCTCGTCGAGATAGTTGGAGTCACCGCCGTGGACGTACGCCCGTAGCCGGGCGGAGGCGACCTCGAGCCCGTCCCGGAAGAACGCGTAGGTCGCGACATAGCGGCTGGGCAGCTGAGCCGGGTGCAGGTCCCAGCCCTGGTAGATCCCGCGCGCCAGCGAGCGACTCACCAGTCGCGCGTGGAGTTGCCAGGCCGAACGTACGGCCGACGCATCTCCGACCGGAAGCACGTTCGTCGAACCGTCCGAGACGAAGACGCCGGTGCCGGCGGCAGCCACCTGCATCACGTCCTTGGCGTGGTCGGCGACCGGGTGCTCCATGCTCTGGTACGCAGCAGCCACCCCGAGCGAGGCGGAGTAGTCGTAGGTCCCGTAGTGCAGTCCTGTGACCCGGCCGGCCCCGAGCGCGATCATCCGGGCGACCAGCGCGGTGCCGTCGGAGCCGAGGATCGCCTGCGGCGTCTCGACCTGGATCTCGAACCTCAGGCTTCCGGATTCGATCCCGTGCGCCGCCTCGAGCGCGGACAGCGCGGTGACCATCGCGGTGACCTGCTCGACCGAGGTCACCTTGGGCAGGGTGATGACGAAGCCGTCACCCAGGCCGCCATCGCGGACCAACGAACCCAGGAAGAGATCGAGCGTACGCAGCCCCCGATGCCGCGTCGGAGCCTCGAACGACTTGATCCGGATGCCGTGGAACGGCGGCGCCGACCCGTCCCGGACGGTGGCCGCGAGCACCTCGGCAGCCGCCACGACCGCAGCGTCCTCGTCAGCATCCGGCCGGGAACCGTAGCCGTCCTCGAAGTCGATCCTCAGGTCCTCGACGGGCTCGGCGGAGAGCTTGGCCCGCACCCGGTCGTAGATCGCATCGACGAGGTCGGGCGCCAGATCGAAGACCGTCACGATCTCGGCCGCCGAGCCCCCGAACTCGTCCAGGGCAGCGACGGACTCAGCCGACCACTGCGCGACCGTCTTGTCGGTGTAACGGTCGCCCGGGACGTAGACCGTGTGCACCGGCTGGCGTACGCCACGATCCCCCGGATAGCCGGCCGCCAGTGCCGCGTCGGCCCCGGCGAGATCCCGGTCGAGCCGCGCACTCAACTCCTCGAGGTGACTCATGCACCCACCACCTGGTCGTAGGCGGGCAAGGTCAGGAAGTCGATGTAGTCGTCGGCGAGGGCGACTTCCTCGAAGATGGTGCGGGCCTGCTCCAGGCGGTGCTCGATCCCGTCGGCCGCCGCGAGCAGCTTCGTCATCTCCTCGTCCAGGACCTGGCGCACGAGCTCTGCGGTCACCGGCGTCCCGTCGTCGAGCTTCGAGGAGTTGTGGACCCACTGCCAGATCTGCGAGCGCGAGATCTCGACGGTGGCGGCGTCCTCCATCAGGTTGTGGATGGCGACGGCGCCGGTGCCGCGGAGCCAGGCGTCGAGGTAGACCAGCGAGACCTCGACGTTGTCACGCAGCCCCGCGAGCGTGATCGCGCCGCCCGCCGAGGCGACGTCGAGCAGGTCCTCGGCAGCGACCGAGACGTCGTCGCGCTGCCGGTCGACCTGGTTCGGGCGGTCACCGAGGACACCGTCGAAGATCTCCCGGCAGATCGGCACCAGGTCGGGGTGGGCCACCCAGGAGCCGTCGAAGCCGTCGCCGGCCTCGCGCTCCTTGTCCTCGCGCACCTTGGCGAAGGCGATGGCGTTGACCTCCTGGTCCTTGCGGCTCGGGATGAAGGCGGCCATTCCGCCGATGGCGTGGGCGTTGCGGCGGTGGCAGGTCTTCACCAGCAGCTGGGCGTAGGCCCGCATGAACGGCGAGGTCATCCCGACCGTGGCCCGGTCGGGTAGCACGAAGGACGGCCCGGCGTCGCGGAAGTACTTGATCAGGCTGAACAGGTAGTCCCAGCGGCCGGCGTTGAGCCCGGAGGCGTGGTCGCGCAGCTCGTAGAGGATCTCGTCCATCTCGAACGCGGCCGGGATGGTCTCGATGAGCACGGTCGCGCGCACGGTGCCGTGCGGGATCTCCAACGCGGCCTGGGCGAAGGTGAACACGTCGTTCCACAGCCGCGCCTCGAGGTGGCTCTCCATCTTCGGGAGGTAGAAGTACGGCCCACTCCCGCGCGCCAGGAGCTCGCGGGCGTTGTGGAAGAAGTAGAGCCCGAAGTCGACCAGGGCGCCGACCACCGGCTTGCCGTCGACGAGCACGTGCTGGTCGTCGAAGTGCCAGCCACGCGGGCGCATCACGATCGTGGCCAGGCGCTGGTCCTGCTTGAGCTCGTAGAGCTTGCCCTGCGGGGACATCGCGGAGATGTTGCGCCGAATGGCGTCGTACAGGTTCACCTGGCCGCCCACGACGTTGCTCCAGTGCGGCGTGCTGGCGTCCTCCATGTCGGCCAGCCAGACCCGGGCACCGGAGTTGAGGGCGTTGATCGTCATCTTCCGGTCGGTCGGGCCGGTGATCTCGACCCGGCGGTCCTGAAGGTCCTCGGGCACGGGCGCCACGGTCCAGTCGCCGGCGCGTACGTCGGCCGTCTCCGGCAGGAAGTCGAGACGGCCGGTGCGGGCGACCTCCTCACGGCGAGCGCGGCGGGCAGCGAGGAGCTCGTCGCGCCGGGCCCCGAACCGTCGCTGCAGCTCCGCGACGAAGTCGAGGGCTTCGGGGGTGAGGATCTCGGCTCCTCGCTCGACCTGGCGTCGGTCGCTGGCGCTCCCCGCCCGCTTCGCGTCGCCACCGGTGATCTGAATGTTCACGAGCTCCACCCTCCCAGGGCCACAGTTTTCCTTTGAATGGATTCTTCTTTCCGCATTGCGGATATTAATCCGGCCGGACAACAGGCGCAACCAGCCGGATTTCCTCTACACGACGCTAGACTTCCATCATCCGGAAGTCAGTACTCATGAGACATCCATCAAGATCGGGAGCCCAGGTGAGCGAGAACGAGAAGGCGCCGAAGGCACGCGCCGGCGCCGTGCAGTCGATCGAGCGCGCCTTCGCGCTGCTCGAGACGATGGCCGACGCGGGCGGCACCATGGGACTCTCCCAGCTCGCCGCCGCCTCCGGCCTGCCGCTGCCGACGATCCACCGCCTGGTGCGCACCCTCGTCGACCTGGGCTACCTCCGCCAGGAGGCCAACCGGCAGTACGTCCTCGGCCCCAAGCTGATCCGGCTGGGCGAGAGCTCCTCGCGCATGCTCAGCACCTGGGCCCGCCCGCACCTGGCCCGGCTCGTCGACGAGGTCGGCGAGTCGGCCAACCTGGCGATGCTCGACGGCGACCAGATCGTCTACGTCGCCCACACCGAGTCGCGCCAGTCGATGCGTATGTTCACCGAGGTCGGCCGCCGGGTGTCCCCGCACTGCACCGCCGTCGGCAAGGCGATCCTCGCCGACATGGCTCCCGAGCAGGTCCGCGACATCCTCCGCCGCACCGACATGGTCCCCTACACCTCGACGACGATCACCGACCGCAACGACTACCTCGACCAGCTCGAGCAGGTCCGCGACCGTCGCTACGCGATCGACGAGGGCGAGCAGGAGGCAGGCGTACGCTGCGTCGCCGTCGCCGTCCCCGACTACGCGCCCCGCCTGGCCATGTCGATCAGCGGTCCCACCGGGCGGATGACCGACGAGCTCATCGAGCGCGCCGTCCCGCTGCTCACCGAGGCCGGTAAGCAGCTCGCCGCCGACCTGGCGTGACCCGCGCCGAGCGGCATCCCCGCGGCGCGCCTTCGGACGTGGTACGTATTGCTGTTCCGGGCCACGTCGACCCGGTAGATCTCGGGAGATCTCCATGTTGCACACCGACGTCGGGCTGAACCGTCGCGCACTGCTCCAGGGAGCCGCCGCCATCGCGGGGCTCACCGCTCTGTCCTCGTCCGCGGCCGCATCCTCGACCTCGGCCCTGGCCCCGCACGCCGCACCGCCGCCCCAACCGCACCAGAGTCCCATCCGCATCACCCCCGGCGACACCGAACCGGCGCACCTCCCGTCGATCCACGTCCACTATCCGCACGACACGACAGTCACGATGACGTACGTCCGCGAGGACGCCGACGACCCCGACGGCTGCACGGTGCGTGGTCACGAGGAGGCCGTGCGCGCCGAGGTCCCGCCCGGCGCCGGGTCGCTCACGGTCGGCGGCGTGACGTACGGCCTGGCGCAGTTCCATTGGCACACCCCGAGCGAGCATCGTCTCGCCGCCCGGGACTACCCGATCGAGATGCACTTCGTGCACCAGGACGACACCGGCCACACCCTGGTCGTCGGCGTCTGGGTCCGCCCCGGCCGGACCAACCGGACCCTCGGCCGCCTCTACGACCACCTGGTCTCCGAGTGCGCCGCTGCCGACCCGGTCGGTCACATCGACGTCGGTGCGCTCCTGCCTCGCAAGCACGCCTCCTACCGCTACGAGGGCTCGCTCACCACGGCTCCCTACACCGAGGGCGTCCAGTGGGTGATGCTCACCGAGCCCATCACCGCCTCACCCCGCCAGATCGAGCGCCTCCGCACGATGTTCCCGACCGGCAACCGCCGCGACGTCCAGGACATCACCGACCGCACGGTCCTCTCCGACCGAGGGCCGTTCTAGGGTCTGATCAGCCGACCGGGCGCTCAGGTTCTGCGTGAAGGCTTCGGGTCTGCTCGACGGCGCGCACGTCGGCTCGACGAGGACCAACAGGCGTTCCTGGACGAGATCGCCAACGAGGTCGATCCGCTCCCGGGCGACGTCGAACCGGCACGGCCGACGGATTCACCGTCCGTTCCCAGGAGGAGTGCTCACCAGCCCGACGGGCGGGTGTTGCCGAGCACCCGGGTCACGGTGATCTCGATGACCACCCGCTCCGGGTTGGGCCGGGGCTGCTTGTAGCGCTCGGCGTAGCGCCGCTCCGCCTCGGCCACCGACGCCGGGTCGTCCTTGACGACCGCCGTGCCCTCCAGCGTGCACCACCGCCGTCCGTCGACCTGGCTGACCGCCACCTGCGCGTCGGGTTCGGCCGCGCGTACGTTGCGGACCTTCTTGCTCCCCGCGCTGCTGATGACGCGAGCGATGCCGGTCTCGGGATCGAACGTCACCCCGACCGGGACGAGATGCGGGCTCCCGTCCGGCCTGCTCGTGGTCAGGAAGCAGACCCGCCGCTCCCGCCAGAACTCGTCGTTCTCCGTGGTGGAGGGCGTTGCGTCGACTGTCATGGATGCTCCTTCGTAGGCCGTGGCCGCGGCTGCGGGAGCCCAGGACCGGGCCGGAGCGCAGGCTCGAGCGACGCGCTAGTGATAACACCCTGGTCAGCCGAATCCCAAGCGCAGGCCCCCACGCACCGATTCATATACGATCTGGTATCTGGATACGAGTTGGTATCTTGATGAGGTGGAACGACGACCAACCCGCGCCGAGCGGCAGCTGCAGACACGGACCGACCTGATCGACGCAGCGGCCCGCCTCTTCTCCGAGGAAGGCGCCGCGAAGGTCTCCGTCGAGGCGATCGCGGAGGCGGCCGGCTACAGCCGCGGCGCGTACCACAGCAACTTCAGGAGCCGGGACGAGCTGTTGGACGCCGTCGTGAGCGCGGTCGTCGAAGACCTGGGTCCGGAGCTCGGCCGGAAGGTCGCCGAGGGACGAGACGCCCTGGCGCGCCTCGATGCCTACATTCGGACCTTCCTGGCCTACTGCGAGCGAGAGCCCGTCCGCACGCGAGCACTCGTCGCCGTCGTCGCCCATCGCGCGACGGCAGGCGGCGCCCGCTACGACACCCTGGTCGACGAGTCCCTCGCCGATCTGGTCGCGATCTTCGAGCACGGCCAGGCGGAGGGCGAGATGCGTCCGTTCGACCCGGCGCTGATGGCGAGGATGCTGCGACGGGCCCTCGACGGCGAGGCCCTGAGGATCGCCGGCGGAACCGCTGCGGCACCGGTCGCCGATGAGCTCGTCGCGACCTTCGAACGCGCCACACGCGCCGACACGACGGAGGGATCATGACCCCGACGAGCAACCGCCGCCTGGTGCTGCGGCAGCGCCCGGCGGACCGCATCGAACCAGGCACGTTCGACCTCGAGGAGCAGCAGCTCGCGCCCCTTGCCGACGGCGAAGCCCTGGTCGAGGTCGCCTGGCTCGGGATCGACGCGACGCAGCGTACGTGGCTCAACGAGGGATCCACCTACATCGAGCCGGTCGAGGTCGGTGAGGTGATGCGCGGCAGCGGAGTGGGACGAGTCGTGGCCACCAAGAACCCGGGCCTTGCTGTCGGCCAGTGGGTCTACGGCACGCTCGGCTGGCAGGAGTACGCCGTCGCGCGCGGCGAGGGACTCTTCGGGGTGAACCCGGTGCCCGCCGGCATCGAACCCAGCCAGATGCTCACCGTCTTCGGGGTCAGCGGTCTGACGGCGTACGTCGGGATCGACCGTGTGCTCGAGGTGGGCGAGGACGACGTCGTGCTCGTCACCGCCGCGGCCGGGAGCGTCGGGTCGCTCGCCGGGCAGATCGCCGCCCTCCGCGGCGCTCGGGTCATCGGGACCGCCGGTTCCGCCGCGAAGGTCAACTGGGTACGTGACGTGGCGGGATTCGACTGCGTCGACTATCACGGCGACCTGCCGGGCGCCTTCCGATCCTTCGCGCCGGACGGCTTCAGCGCCGTCTTCGACAACGTCGGCGGCTCCCAGCTCGAGCTGGCCTTGGACCATCTCGCGACCCACGGCCGGATCGCGCTCTGCGGTTCGGTCTCCTCCGGCTACACCGCGGCCGGCTACGGCACCGGTCCGAGGAACTACATGCAGCTGGCGTTCAAGCGCGCGAGGATGGAGGGGTTCATCTTCCTCGACCACGTGGCGGACTTCCCGGCCGCCCTCGGCGAGCTGGCGGGATGGGTCGGTGCCGACCGGTTGAGCTGGGCGGAGGACGTCGTCGACGGCCTCGAGAATGCCCCCGCCGCGCTGCAGGGGATCTTCGACGGCGACAACCTCGGCAAGCGACTCGTCCGGGTCGGCGCGTCGAACGGGGCGTGAGACCACGGCGACCCGCCGCAACACACGACTCTTTGTCTGGGCAAAGGTCGGCCACCATTGTCCGAGCGAAGGGGCTCAGCGATCGTCGCCGCTGCCACCGAGGGCGCCACGCTGCTGACGATCGGCGAGCTTCTTGATGTTCAGCTCGGCGATGTCCGCCAGCGGGAGCCCGAAGTGGTCAGCGAGGACCGCGAGGTACCACAGTGTGTCGCCGAGCTCCTTGGCGAGATCATCGAGGTCCCACTGGGCGAAGTCGCTGTCGTGGTCCCGGATGATCTTCTTCGCCTTCTCGGCGATCTCGCCCGTCTCGCCGACCAGCCCCAACAACAGGTGGAACACCTCGTTGGGCGTGTCCCTCGTAGCCGCCGTGCGCAGCGCTGCCTGCTGGTAGGCGTTCAGATCCATGAGCGGAATCTATCGCCCGAGAACTCAGCTGACCCACCAGCGGGTCACCGCATCATCGCCGGGTCACGGCTGCGGCGCCGGGTGGACAGGTGGCTGGTGATCGCGGTGGTGGCGAGGATCCCGGTGATCACCGCGAGGGAGGCCAAGGTCGGGATCTCGGGAACGGCGGCCCAGCGCTGGTGCGCCCAGTGGAGCCCGAGCTTGATCCCGATGAAGGCGAGGATCACCGCGAGTCCGTAGTCCAGGTGCACCAGCTTGTTCAGGGCTCCTTGCAGCACGAAGTAGAGGGCGCGCAGCCCGAGCAGCGCGAAGGCGTTGGTGATGAACACGAGGAACGGGTCACCGGTGATCCCGTACACGGCGGGCACGGAGTCGACCGCGAACACGACGTCGGTGGTCAGTACGGCCAGTACGACGAGCGCGAACGGTGTGAGCGCCCGCCGGCCGTCGACCCTGCCGAGAAGCCGCGGACCTTGGTAGTCGGGGGTGACGGGAACGAAGCGGCGAGTCAGCCGAACGATCCGCAGCGCGTCGACGTCGATGTCGTTGCTCGCGTTGCTGAGGCGATTCGCGAGGACCCTGACCGCGGTGGCGATCAGGATCAGGCCGAACACGAGGAACGTCCAGTCGAACGCCGCCAGCGCCACCGCGCCGATCGCGATGAACACGGCCCGCAGGATCAGCGCGCCGACGATGCCGTACAGCAGCACCCGCTGTTGCAGCTCGAGAGGAACGGCGAAGGCCGCGAGCAGCAGCATGAACACGAAAAGGTTGTCGACGCTGAGCGACTTCTCCACCAGGTAACCGGTGAGGTACTCCAGACCACGCGAGGAGCCGTAGCGCCACCAGACGAAGCCTCCAAAGGCCAGCGGCAGCGCGATGTAGAAGACCGACCAGCGCAGCGCCTCGCGCATCGACACCTCGTGCGGGCGTCGGGTGATCACGAAGTCGAGCGCCAGCAGCACGAGCAAGGCACCGATCGTGACCGACCACAGGGTGGGCGTTGCGATCGAGTCGATCGCCGCCCCGGTTCTCACCTGGAGTCCTGGTGCCGTCCGGGTTGGTGACCTGGCTTGTGCAGCACGGGATGGTGATTTCGGTAGGAGTGGGCGATGTCGTAGACGACGAACGCGACGAGTGCGCCGCCCCAGATCGCCAGGCCGACCCAGGCGACGATCTCGCCCAGTGCGCCGGCCTGCGTCTCGGCTGAGATCAGCAGATGAGTGTTCTCGCGCCGGGCTGGTCCGGCGTCATCCCACAAGGTCGTCGTAGACATTCCTGCACCTCCATCGGTCGTCCGACGAAGGTCTTCCTCAGCAGGCGCGCTCCACGGGCCGGGCGGGAAGCCGAGATGACGACACGTGGCGACGGAGGTACTCCCCTTCGAACTCATGGTAACCCGCCCGAAGCCACACCAACAGTGGCCACATCACGACTACAGGCGGAAGATCCGCAGGATCAGCAAGGCGGGTCCGCGTCCATGCGGCCGGGAACCAACGCTGACGGGGAGCACCGCGTTCGTAAGCCCGCCTGACAGCGAAACGCCCCGGCGACCAGTGTTTGTGCTGGTCACCGGGGCGTTCTCCCTGGTGTGGCAGGTGAAGGATTCGAACCTTCGAAGGCAAAGCCGACGGATTTACAGTCCGCTCCCATTGGCCGCTCGGGCAACCTGCCGTGGGTGCACCACGAAGCATCGTGGCAGCGAAGAAACCATAGCGCAGGGGCTGGCGGCGTACGAAAACGGGACGAGGTCCTAGGGTGAGACACCACAGACTTGGTCAGAAATCAGAGGAGAGAGTCATGGCTGACTCGTCATTCGACATCGTGAGCAAGATCGACCGCCAGGAGGTCGACAACGCGCTGAGCCAGACCGCGCGGGAGGTCGCGACGCGGTTCGACTTCAAGGGCACGAACGCGTCGATCGAGTGGAGCGGTGAGCACGGGATCGAGATCTCCGCGTCTGCCGACGACCGCGCCAGCGCGGTGCTCTCGGTCTTCCAGGACAAGCTGATCAAGCGGAAGCAGTCCCTGAAGATCCTCGACGCGAGCGAGCCGCGCCAGTCGGGGCAGCAGTCGAAGATCTCGATCACGCTCAAGGAGGGCATCTCCTCCGAGGACGCGAAGAAGATCTCCAAGCTGATCCGCGACGAGGGCCCCAAGGGCGTCAAGGCGCAGATCCAGGGCGACGAGCTGCGCGTCTCCTCCAAGAAGCGCGACGACCTGCAGACCGTGATCTCGCTGGTCAAGGCGCAGGACTACGACTTCGCGGTCCAGTTCATCAACTACCGCTGACCTGGTGTCCGGCGAGCCCCCGAGAGCCTCGATCGAGATCGATGCCCCGATCGACGTGGTCTGGCGGGTGATGGTCGAGACCGAGTCGTACGCCGCATGGAACCCGTTCGTCGTCCGCGCCGAGACCGAGCAACCGGCGGCGGTGGGCAACCCGATCATCCTGCACGTGGCGTGGGCGAACGGCGGCCGGGCGCGCTCACCGGAGCGGATCACGGCGCTCGACCCGCCGGTCGTCGGGGAGGACGGGGTCGGGGCTGCGTACCTGGCCTATGTCTACGAGGGCTGGCCGGCGCGGCTCGGGCTCGTCCGGGGCGTACGTCACCAGCGGCTGACGCAGCGGCCCGGCGGGCCGACGCGCTACGAGACGGTCGAGGAGTTCTCCGGTCCGCTGGTCGGTCTGACCGGGCCGGAGCGTGTCGCCGACGGGTTCCGGCGGCACGCGGCCGGACTGAAGACGCGCGCCGAGACGCTCGCGAATGAAAGTGGACTTGACCACTAGATTGAGCGAAATTCTGCATTCATCTGCAAGAATGTGGCCGTGCGAGTATCTGCCAAGTCCGACTACGCCCTCCGCGCCCTCATCGAGATGGCCGCGCGCGAGGACGGAAAAGCTGTCAGCGCCGAGGAGCTCGGCCGCGCCCAGGAGATCCCTCACGGGTTCCTGCAGGCGATCCTCGCCGACCTCCGCAAGGCCGGCGTCGTCATCTCACAGCGCGGGCAGTCCGGTGGCTGGCGCCTGGCCCGCAAGGCCTCGGACGTGTCCGTCGCCGATGTGATCCGCGCCGTCGACGGCCCGCTGGTCTCCGTCTACGGACTGCGCCCCGAGGCGGTCACCTACAACGAGCGCGCCGATGTCCTCCAGCACGTGTGGATCGCCGCGCGCGATTCGCTGCGCGAGGTCTTCGAGAAGGTCTCGATCGCCGAGCTCGCCGCTCGCGAGCTGCCCGACGAGGTCACCACCCGCACCGCGCGCGACGAGGCCTGGCTGCCTCACTGATGCGGTAGGAATACCCGGTTAACCGGTTGTTCCTGCACTTCTCTGGCGTTGCAACACCTGAGAAGTGACAGTTTCACCGGTTAACCGGGTATTCCTTCTACCCCTACGCCGCCGGCGAAGGCGCCGGCATCGTGTAAGCCCCGGGCGACGGCGTGACGAACACGTTGACGCCCTCTTCGAGCTGCAGCGCCCGGGCATGCGTACGCGTCAGCTCGGCGGTCACGACCTCGCCGTCGTCGGTGAGGACCGTGAGGCGCACCTCGAACCCGATCCGCAGGACCCGCGAGACGGTGCCCTCGATGGACCTCTCCGAGAGCGGCGAGGGAGTGACCTCGACGTCGTGCGGCCGGATCAAGGCGCCACCGAGCGTGGTCACGTCACCGAGGAAGGACATCACGAAGTCGTTGGCCGGCTCGTCGTAGAGCTGTTCGGGGGTGCCGATCTGCTCGATCCCGCCCTGGTTGACGACCACGATCTCGTCGGCGACCTCGAGGGCCTCCTCCTGGTCGTGGGTCACGAAGACGGTGGTCACGTGCACCTCGTCGTGGAGCCGTCGCAGCCAGTCGCGAAGCTCCTTGCGTACCTTCGCGTCCAGCGCGCCGAAAGGCTCGTCGAGCAGCAGCACCGACGGCTCGATCGCGAGCGCACGCGCCAGCGCCATCCGCTGCCGCTGGCCACCGGAGAGCTGTGAGGGCAGCCGGTTGGCGAACTGCGACAGATGGACGAGCTCCAAGAGCTCCTCGACCTTCTTCTGGATCTCGACGCGCGGCCGCTTGCGGATCTCCAGTCCGAAGGCGACGTTCTTGGCCACCGAGAGGTGCTTGAACGCGGCGTAGTGCTGGAACACGAAGCCCACGTTGCGCTTCTGGACGGGCAGCGACGTCGCGTCCTTGCCCTCGATCACGACCGACCCGGAGTCGGGCGTCTCCAGCCCCGCGATGACCCGCAGGAGCGTGGTCTTGCCGCCACCGGAGGGCCCCAGCAGGGCAGTCAGCTGCCCGGTCGGGATGGTGAGGTTGATGTCCTCCAGCGCGACGAAGTCGCCGTAACGCTTGTTGACACCACTTACTTCGATACTCATGGGATGTGGTCCTTTCACCGCACGCGCGCACCGCGGGCGCGCAGCACGAAGACGATGAGGATGCAGACGACGGAGACGCTGGCGAGGAGGAAGGCGACGGCGTACGCGCCCTGCTGGTCGAAGTTGAGGTACTTCTCCTCGACGGCGAGGGTCGCGGTGCGGGTCTGGCCGAGCACGTTCCCGGAGACGACCTTGACCGCGCCGAACTCGCCGAGCGAGCGGGCCAGGGTGAGCACGACGCCGTAGATGACCGCCCACTTGATGCCCGGCAGGGTGATCCGCCAGAACGTCTGCCACGAGCTCGCGCCCAGCGACGCGGCCGCCTGCTCCTGCTCGATGCCGATCTCCTCGAGCACCGGGATGACCTCGCGGATCACCAGCGGCAACGACACGAACGCGGTCGCCATGATGATTCCCGGGGTCGAGAAGATGACCTGGATCCCGACGGACTCCAGGGTAGGCCCGAACCAGCCGTCGCGGCCGCCGTAGACGAGCACGAGCGCAAGGCCGACGACGATCGGCGAGACCGACAGCGGCAGGTCGATCAGCGCGCTCAGGACCCGCTTGCCCGGGAACTCGGTCCGGACGAGCAGCAGCGAGATCGAGACGCCGAAGACCAGGTTGATCAGCGTCGCGACGACCGCGGCGATGCAGGTCAGCTGGATCGCGTGCATCATCTGCGGGTCGCTGAAGATCCCGGCGAACGCCTCGGTCGTGAACCCGACATCGGGCACATGGAAGGCGTTCCAGCCGACCAGCACCACCGGCCAGGCCACGAGCAGGCCCAGATAGGCGATCACGATCAGGCGGAGGACGTACGTCAGTGGCGTGCGCGGAGCACGACGGGTCTCAGCCACGGCGGACCATCCTTCGTTGGATCAGGTCCAGGACGACGATGACCAGCAGTGAGACGGCCAGCAGCATCGCCGCGATCGCCGCCGCGCCCTCCGGGTTGTCGTTCTCGATCGCGGACAGGATCCGCACCGAGGCGACCTCGGACTTGAACGGCAGGTTGCCCGAGAGCAGGACGAGGGAGCCGTACTCCCCCATCCCGCGCGCGAACGAGAGCGCCGCACCCGCTGCGATGGCCGGCGCCAGCGAGGGCAGGATGATCCGCCGGAACGTGGTGAACCGGGAGGCTCCCAGGGAGGCCGCGGCCTCCTCCACGTCGGCGTCCAGCTCCTCGAGGACGGGCTGCACCATGCGTACGACGAAGGGCAGGGTCACGAAGGCCAGCGCCAGGTAGACCGACATCGACGTGTTCGCCCAGTGCAGGCCGAGTGGAGACTCGGCGCCGTAGAGCGAGAGCAGCACCAGACCGGCGACGATCGTCGGCAGCGCGAACGGGATGTCGATGATCACCTCGAGCAGGCCCTTGCCCCAGAACTTGTCGCGCACCAGCACCCACGCGATGACGGTGCCGACGACGACGTTGATCAGCGTGACCACGATGGCCGCGCGGATCGTCAGCCAGATCGCGGATGCGGTCTGCTCGTTGCTGAGCTGGCTCGCGAAGGCGGACCAGCCCCCGCTGGACGCGGTGACGATCACCGCGACCAGCGGGATGAGGACGAGCAGGCTGAACCAGAGCATCGTGACACCGAGCCCGATGCCGCTGGTTCTCCCGAGAGTGGACCGAGTCAGAGTGGAGGCCGGCCGGCTGGACCGAGGTGCAGCCGGCCGGGCCGTAGGGATGGTTGTCGTCATGACCGGACTACTGCGAGGCCTTGCCGGACTTGGCGATGGAGTCGGTCACGATGCCGAGCGCCTCGCCGTCCTCGCCGGTGCCGAAGAGCTTCTCCTTGACGCCCGACCAGTCGCGGCCGCCGAAGTCCTTCTCCAGGGTGAGCAGCTGCTTCGGCGCCGGGAACGGGTCGGCCGGGTCCTTGGCACCCTTGATGTCCTCCGGCTTCAGGCCGATGGCGTCCCAGTCGACGACGCCGGGCTCGGCCGTGTTGACCGGTCGGAAGCCGGTCAGGGCGAACTGCTTCTGACCGCCCTGGGGATCGAGGACGAAGTCGAGCCAGTCCTGCGACGGCTTCGAGGCGTCCTTGAGGATGGCGCCCGGGTTCTCGATCAGGACGGTCGAGTCGGGGACGATGTACTCGAAGCCCTCGCCCTGCTGGGCCGCGAGGATCGCCTCGTTCTCGTAGGCGAGCAGTACGTCACCGGTGCCGCCGAGGAAGGCGGTCGTGGCGTCACGGCCGGAGTTGGTGAGCGTGACGACGTTTTTGAAGAGCTTGTCGAGGTACGCCTTGCCCTCCTCCTCGGAGCCGCCGTTCTTCACGACGGAGCCCCAGGCGGCCAGCGCGTTCCATCGGGCGGCGCCGGAGGAGGCCGGGTTGGCGGTGACCACGCCGACGCCCGGCTTGATCAGATCCTCCCAGCCCTGGATGTTCTTCGGGTTGCCCTCGCGGACACCGAGCACGACGATCGAGCTGGACACGATGCCCTTGTTGTCGCCGTCGTCCCACGTCGGGTCGATCAGGCCGGCCTTCTCCAGACGCTGTACGTCGGTGCCGACCGACAAGTGGACGTAATCGGCCTTCAGACCCGACTCGACCGCGCGGCTCTGGTCACCCGAGGCGCCGTAGGAGGTCTCGAAGGTCACGCCCTCGCCCTCGGGGGTCTTGTTGAACTCCTTGGCGATCGCCTTGTTGGCGGTCTCGGGGACGGCGAAGCCGACGATGGAGATCGACTCCGCGTCACTGGCGCCGCCGGAGCCACCGCAGGCGGTCAAGGTCAGGATGCTCGCAGCGGCCAACGCCACTGCAACCTTGATCTTCTTCATCTGGTTCCTCACTTCTGCCCTGCCGAGTCAAGGTCGATCGGATTACGAATGTCGAGGACAATACTGGACTTAGGCGAGTGAATGTGAAAACGCAGGATCGGTCCGTTTCGTGGACGCCGACCAGTCGCCGAGACGTCACTCAGGTCGGTCGAGACGGCATCCAGGTGCC
>NZ_JBHVKN010000121.1:0-15222 GCF_042798075.1 Nocardioides sp. NPDC057772 | reverse complement strand
GCGGCAGGCTCGGCAGCCGACGCCGCGGCGGGCTCAACCGCAGGCTCAACGGCCGGCTCAACGGCCGGCTCAACGGCCGGCTCAACGACCGGCTCAACGACCGGCTCAACGGCCGGCTCAACGGCCGGCTCGGCGACCGGCCCGGCGACCGGCCCGGCGACCGGCTCGACAGCAGGCTCTGCGACGTACGCAGTGGCCTCGGGGGTGGACAGGGTCTCGCCATAGACGGGGGCGGAGGCGTCGGTCGGCTCCACCTCCCCGGGCTTCGGCTGCTCGGTCTTGTGTCGGTTGAAGATGCCGCTGATGAAGTCGGACATGGCTTCGCATTCCTTCGAGTGAGGGGAGGGTTGTGGTCGAGCGCTCACGACGGGCGTGATGCTAGGGCCGGCACGCAGTGAGTCAGGTCACGTGTCTTTGATTCCCATGTCTTGTACCCCAGCGGTGACCGGGGTGAGGAGCGTCTGTGTCAAACCTTCCGGGGACATTCGCCCACCGTTCAGCCAACGTCGGAGACCCGCCGGAGCACGCGCTGTAGAACGACGGAAGAGCACGTACGTCACGACAAACCGCTGAGGGAGAGACGATGAATCCACTGCTGCTCCCACTGGTCGCCGCACAGGCCGCGTACGTCCATCGGACCATCGGAAAGGAACCCCGTCCGGAGGGTCCGACGAAGGGCTTCGTGCCGGGTCCGGCGGCCCAGGACGGGGCGAGGCCGCTGCGCCTGCTGGTGATCGGCGACTCCTCCGCGTCCGGGCGCGGCGCCCCCACGCACGACCTCGCCTTCGCCGGGTCGATGGCCCGCGCGATCGGGAAGCGCACCGAGCGTCCGGTCGAGTGGCGGGCGCTGGGGAAGTACGGCGCGACCAGCGAGCGGATCCGGCACGGCATCCTCACCAAGGTCACCGGTGAGTGGGACCTCGCCGTCCTCCTGGTGGGTGTCAACGACATCCTCGCCCGGCGCTCGGTCGAGGCCTGGACGCGCGACCTGACCGCGATCGTCGAGACCCTCCAGGAGCACGCCGCACACACCGTGCTCCCGGGGATCCCGGAGTTCGGCGCCTTCCCATCGCTCCCCCGCACCCTGCGGCGCTACCTCGCCGAGCGCGGGAAGGCGCTCGACGTGGCGGCGCGGCTGGTCTGCGCCGGACGTACGTCGGTGCAGTGGGTCAGCTCGGCCGACCTGGGTCCCGCCGAGCCGTCCTTCTTCGCCGCCGACGGGTTCCATGCCTCACCGGCGGGCTACGAGCGCTGGGCCCAGGCGATCTGCGACCACGTGGACCTCTAGCTCACGGCACGACGAGCTGGGCCAGTGGCACGTGGTGCTGGCCGGCGTGGGTGTCGCGGTCCCGCGGCGACCCCTGCGAGACCGGGCGCGGATAGGAGATCTTGACGACGTTGAGCGACGGGATCCGGAAGATCTGGACCGATGCGGGGTGGACTCGGTAGAGCTCGGCGACGACGCCCTCGTTCAGGTACGTCTCGTCGGCGGCGATGCGGTAGCCGTCGGCGTCGCGCATGAACAGCTCCATCGTGATCCAGAACGGCCCGGCGTTCTTGGAGCGGACCTCGATCGCGAGGTCCCCCAGGGTGGTCTCAGGCATCGTGCTTCACATCCATCTCGTCATCGATCTCGGTGCGGAACATCGCGGTCGGGGTGAGGCTGTCGACGGCGTGGTTGAGCACGAACTCGTACGCCGCAGGGACCTCCGTGATCTCTGGGCTGTGGCGGCGCTCACAGTAGTTTTGCTACAGCAAAACAGTCAAGAGGTGGCATTATTGGAAAAGTGGCCTAGGATCAGGTCCATGTCGCTCTCCTCCCCTGAGACCACCGCGGAGACCACGACCATCGCCGAGCGCGTCTACCAGGCATTACGAAGCCAGATCGGATCCGGCGAGCTCGAGCCCGGGGCGAAGGTGACCGAGCGCGGCATGGCCGAGCGTCTGGGCGTCAGCCCGACCCCGGTCCGCGAGGCGATCCGGCGGCTCGAGCTCGACGGACTCGTGGAGCGGGTGGGGCCGCGCACGACCCTGGTCGCGCGCATCGAGGAGGACGCCAGCCACGACCTGGCCGAGGTGGAGGTCGCGCTGCGCGGCCTCGCCGCCCGGTTCGCGGCGAGGCACGCGACCGACGACGAGCTCGACGAGCTCGACCGCCTGCTCGACGAGGCCGACGACCTGGTGATCCTGATCCGGGCGCGCCACCGCGACGGCAGGCCGGTCGAGAAGCATGCCGACCGCTTCCTCGACGTGCTCGGCCAGTTCAACGAGCAGGTCAACGCCGCGGCCCACAACCCGGTCCTCGTCCGCCTCCTGGAGCAGTCCCGCTCGCTGAGCCGGTCGCGCCAGCGGGAGATCTCCCGCTCACACCTGCTCGCCGGGGACGAGTTCGGCGCCGACCGCTACGCCGAGCACCGTGCGCTGGTGATCGCGCTGCGTGCCCGCGATGCCGTCGAGGCCGAGCGCATCGTCACCGAGCACGCCGCCCGCGGCCTCCTCGACCTGCGGCGCGAGCTCTAGTGGCAGGCGTCTTCACCGGCTTCGCCACGATCAGCGTCCTCATCGCTCTCGGCGCCCTCCTCGCCCAGCTCAAGATCCTCGACCAGCACGGCCAGCGCACTCTCTCGACGCTCGCGTTCTACGTCGCCAGCCCGGCCCTGCTGATCACGGTGATGGACGACAGCGACCTCGGCTTCGTCTTCTCCGGCAACCTGGTCGCGGTCGCCGGCGCCGTGCTGGTCTCGGGCACGCTGATCGCCACCGTCGCGCGCCTGCGCCGCCGCGACCTGGGCACCACGGTGGTCGCGACGCTGTGCGGCTGCTACGCCAACGCCGGCAACCTCGGCCTCCCGATCGCGTCGTACGTCCTGGGCGACCCCGTTCTGGTCGCCCCGACACTCCTGCTGCAGATGCTCGTGCTCCAGCCTCTGGCGCTGGTGATCCTCGACGCCGACGCGAGCACGACCAGACTCTCGTTCTGGGCGGTCCTGCGCCGCCCGTTGACCAACCCGATCACCGTCGCCTCTTTGATCGGGGTGGCACTCTCCGTCACCGACCTCGACCTGCCGACCGCGGTCTCCGACCCGCTGGACCTGGTGGCCGGGATGGCGGTCCCGTCGATGCTGATCGCCTACGGGGTGGCACTTCGGCTCGGTCCGCTCCCGGGGCGGGGCGTGCCGCCGCTGGACCTCGCCGCCGTGGTCGCGACCAAGCAGGTGGTGCAGCCGGTGGCGGCGTACGTCATCGGGCGGTTCCTGCTCGGGCTCGACGCCGAGGCCCTGCTGGCGGTGACGGTGCTCTCCGCACTGCCGACCGCGCAGAACGTGTTCGTCGTCGCGCAGCGCTACAACCGGGCGGTCCTGCTGGCCCGCGACGTCATCTTCGTGAGCACGCTGGCCACGGTGCCGGCGATCCTGCTGGTGGTCGTGCTGCTCACCTGAGGCCGGACGGCCGAGTCCCGACGAAAGTCCCTTGTGGCCATATTCCTTCCGGCGTACCCTCGCGATATATCGAGACACTACGCCGACAGTCGATGGCTTCACGCGAGACACAAGGGGAGACGACATGAGCAACCTCGACAACCTGCGGGTGAGCGAGGCCGACCGGGAGGAGGCGTCGGCGAGGCTCGCCGAGCACTACTCGACCGGCCGGCTCTCCGACGACGACTACTACGAGCGCCTGGACGCGGTCTGGTCCGCGAAGGTGCGCGCCGACCTGGAGATGCTCTTCACCGATCTGCCGAGGAGCGCACCGCAGCCGACCCCGGTCATCCGACGACCGCGCCGGGACCGGCCGCGAGCCTTTCCGCTGGTCGCCTGCTTCCTGCTGGTGGCGATCGGGCTGATGGTGATGGGCGTGCCGTGGTGGGTCTTCGCCGCGATCGCCGGTGGTGCGCTTCTCTTCCACAAGAAGCACCGGCACCACCGCGCGATGTCTCACGGCTGCCTGCCAGCCCACGGTCGGGCCGGATCGCATCGGTAGCCGGATCAGCCTGCCGCGGGGGCGAGGATCCAGACCGCGGAGTCGGTGGGTAGGTCGCCGACCACCGGGTCGCCGCTGTACATCACGATCTCGCCCTCGGGCAGCGGCGTCGGCTCCATGCCGCAGTTGAGCACGACGATCAGCTCGCTCCGGGTGTCCTCGGAACCACCGACCCCGCCGCGCCGGAACGACACCACACCCTCGGGCGCGTCCAGGATCTCGACGTCCTCGTCGGCACCCAGCGCATAGGCCCGCCGCGCCGCCAGCGCCGCCCGGTAGAACTCCAGCGTCGAGTCCTTGACGCCGTTCTGCGCGGCCACGGTGAGATCGACCCACTCGGCGGGCTGCGGGAGCCACGGCTGCGTCGGCAGGTCCTCGTCGGGCACGGCGCTGAACCCGAAGGGCGGCTCGAACCCGCTCCACGGCAGCGGCACCCGGCACCCGTCACGACCGCCCTCACCGGTCTCCGACCACGGATCCTCCTGGTACTCGGGCGGTAGATAGACCTGTGGCAGGCCCAGCTCCTCCCCCTGGTAGAGGTACGCAGACCCCGGCAGCGCCAGCATCGCCAGTGTCGCCGCCCGCGCCCGGTGGAGCGCCTGAAGCCCGTCGCCGTAGCGCGAGCGGTGGCGTACGACATCGTGGTTGGACAGGACCCAGGTCGGCGCCGCCCGCGACGGGCCGAGCGCCTTCAGCGTCGACTCGATGACCTCGGTGAACGCCTCGGCGGACCAGGGCGCCTGCAACCAGGAGAAGTTGAAGGCCTGGTTGAACTCGTCGGCACGTACGTAGCGCCGCAGCTCCGCCGGGCCAGGAGTCCAGGCCTCGGCGACCATCATCCGGTCGCCGTCGAAGGAGTCGATCAGCTTGCGCCAGGCACGGTAGATCTCGTGGACCTCCGGGTTGTCCCACATCGGCGCGTCGGTGACGCCTCGCTGATACATGACGGCGGCGTCGGAGGTGAGGGCGACCCCCTCGGGCACGACCTGGTCGCGCAGGTCCTTGAAGAGCCCGTGGGCGATGTCGACCCGGAAGCCGTCGACGCCGCGGTCGAGCCAGAAGGTGAGGATCTTGGTGAACTCGGCGACGACCTCAGGGTTGTGCCAGTTGAGGTCGGGCTGGTCGTCGTCGAAGAGGTGGAGGTACCACTGGCCGTCCTCGACCCGGGTCCACGCCGGACCGCCGAAGACCGAGCGCCAGTTGGTCGGCGGCTCCTCCCCCGCCTCACCACGGCCGTCGCGGAAGATGTAGCGGTCGCGGGCACTCGACCCGGGAACGGCCGCGAGCGCCTCGACGAACCAGGGGTGGGCCGAGGAGGTGTGGTTGGGCACCAGGTCGACGATCACCTTCAGGGCGAGCTCGTGCGCCCGCGCGATCAGGTGGTCGGCGTCTTCGAGGGTGCCGAAGATCGGGTCGACGTCGCAGTAGTCGGCGACGTCGTAGCCGTGGTCGTTCTGCGGCGAGGTGTAGAAGGGGCAGATCCAGATCGCGTCCACGCCCAGCGCGGCGAGGTAGTCCAGATGATCCGTGATGCCCTGCAGGTCGCCGAGCCCGTCGCCGTTCGAGTCCGCGAACGATCGCGGGTAGATCTGATACGCGACTGCTTCGCGCCACCATGGCTGGTCCACGTAGACCCCTATCTCGTCGGGTAGAACGGCGGTACCCCGATCTTGTCGAGGCGATGCTCGGGGTTGTCAAAACCGAACCTTCCGTACGCCCACGGTTCCACGCCGGACCCGACGCCTGAAACGCCGAAAAATCGGGGATGCCCGAAGTGGGCCCATGGCATGTAGGCTTATCGGCGTTGAAGGAGGCGTCCCCACGCGCTTCGCGGTTGCTCTCGGTGACCGTTCGTGCAGCACTTGGTCTTCCGCAGAAGCAGAAATCAGGACTCGTGGATTCAACGCCCAAAGGGCGGCACGGAGTCGCCCTGTGTACACAAGGATTAGATTCATGACTCAGGGAACCGTGAAGTGGTTCAACGGCGACAAGGGCTTCGGCTTCATCGCCCAGGACAACGGGGGCGACGACGTCTTCGTGCACTTCTCTGCGATCCAGACCCAGGGCTACAAGACCCTGGACGAGAACCAGCGCGTCGAGTTCGACGTCACCCAGGGCCCGAAGGGCCCGCAGGCCGAGAACGTCCGTCCGGTCTGACTCTGGCTTTCACGACAGCCCCTTGCTCCTGCTTCGGCAAGAGCGAGGGGCTGTCCCCCTTTTGAAGCCGGCTCGGTCAGACGGTCTCGGGAAGCTTGGTGACGTCGACCCAGCCGCGCGCCTCGCTGATCGTCTCCAGGTCACCGAGGGTGAGCGCGATGGTCGTGTTGGCGCCGCCCGCGGCGGGGTAGACCATGTCGAAGCGCTTGAGCGAGGCATCGAGCCAGACCTCGGCCGAGGGCGGGTTGCCGAACGGGCAGACGCCGCCGATCGCATGGCCGGTCATCGGCTCCACGTCCTCGGCCGCGAGCATGCGTGCCTTGGTCCCGAAGTGGGCCTTGAACTTCGCGTTGGCGATCTTGGCGTCGCCGGCCGCGACGACGAGGATCGCGGCGGTGCGGTCCTCGGTGTAGAGGCTGATGGTCTTGGCGATCTCCGCCGGGGTCACACCGAGAGCCACCGCGGCGAGCTCGACGGTCGCCTTCGACTCCTCCGACTCGATGATGTCCCCACCTCGTCCGAATCGGTCCAAGTGGGCGCGGGCGAGCTCGATCGACATACTCGCAGCCTAGTGCCGGGCCCCGCCGCCGAAGGAGTCGGCGACCGCTCGGCCAGTGAAGATGCGGTACTCCATCGGGGACGGCGACCCGAACGGCGCCTCCGGCACCGCACCGCAGGCGATCACCAGGTTGCCGGGGCGGCGGCCCTTCAGCGTCGCCGGCTCGACGCCGACGACCACGTCCCCGAGATCACGGGCGACCGCGACGAAGTCGCGCACCCGGGCGAACGGCGCCCGGTCGACGAGGTTGGCAACGAGGACGCCGGACGGCGCCAGCACGCGGCGTACGTCCTCGACGAAGGCGGCGGTGGTGAGCTCGTCGGGGGTGCGGCCGCCGTCGAAGGCGTCGAGGATCACCATGTCGGCGAAGCCGTCGCGTACGCCGCAGATGCCCGCCTTTCCGTCGACGGGACGCACCTTGATGCCGCTGCGCGGCGGGAGCGGCGCCTCGCTGCGTACGCGCTCGATGACCTCGATCGACGGCTCGAGGACGATCTGGGAGGAGCGGGGCCGGGTGGCGTGGACGTAGCGCGGAAGCGTCATCGCGGCACCCCCGACGTGCACGATCCGCACTGGCCCCGGCGGCAGCCGGTCGATAACATCGCCGGCACGCCGCATGTAGTCGAAGACGAGGCGGGTCGGATCCCCCAGATCGACGGCCGACTGCTGCATGTCGTCCATCTCGAGTACGTAAAGATCTCTGTGCATACCGAGAAAAAGGTTACCCCCATGCGCATTTGGGGGACTTGTGCCTCTATTGTGACCCACACGACAACGGAACCATCAGCCATTCATGGGTACATTTCGGATACCCCCTAGGGCATCTGTTCTGTGCTGACGCTACCTCGCCCCCGATCCCCCACTCGGCGAGGAACGAGAGGAAGTTCATCAGCGTGACCACCATCGAGGAAGTGACCATCGGAGCGTTCAGCCAACCGCTGGTCGCGATGTCGTTCATCATCTCCGTCCTCGGCTCATGGGTCGGTCTGACCTGCGCGACCCGCGCCCGCAAGACCACCGGCTCGGGTTCGTGGCTGTGGCTCTTCGGCGCCGCCACCTCCATCGGCGGCGGCGCGATCTGGTCCATGCACTTCATCGGCATGCTGGCCTTCGACAGCCACGTGGCCTACGCCCTGGACATCGGCATCACCCTGATCTCGCTCGCTGCGGCGATCGTGGCCGCGATGGTCGGCATGCTCATCGCGACGGCGATGCGCGGCAACGCCGGCTACATCGTCGGTGGCCTGGTCACCGGGGCCGGCGTGTGCGCGATGCACTACACCGGCATGTACGCCATGGACATGAGCGCCAAGATGGCCTGGAAGCCAGCGGTCGTCGTCGCCTCGGTGGTCATCGCGCTGGTCGCCTCCGCGCTCGCGCTCTTCTTCGCGTTCACCGTCACGACCAACCTCATGCGGGTGGGGGCTGCCGTGATCATGGGCATCGGCGTGTGCGTCATGCACTACACCGGCATGCTGGCCCTCGAGATCCACAGCTCCCCCGACGACAAGCTGGGCCACGTCAGCGGCGCCGACCCGGTCTACCTGGCGATGCCGATCTTCGCGATCTCGGCGGGCATGCTCATCGTGATCGGCTTCGGCACGATGTTCGCCGGCATCAACGACGACCTCGACGACCCGTGGACTCCGAACCAGCGCCCGGGCGCCGACTCCGGCGCTCACCCGATGATGCCCCGGCGCCCGACGTTCGGGCAGCCGGCGATCGCCGGCCAGCAGTCCGGTCCGCAGCCCATGCACCAGTCCGGTCCCCAGCACCCCCAGCCGTTCGGGCAGCAGCCCGACCTGCCCCAGCAGCCGCTGCAGCCGCTCCCCACGCGTCAGCCGGCGGCGTCCGGCAGCCCGCAGGCGAACCAGCCGCCGGCTGAGGGCATCGGCAACATGTTCACCCAGCGCCCCCAGCGTCCGACCCAGCTGCGGCCGCAGAACGGTCGCTGGACGCCACGGCCCTACGCCCAGCAGGCCTCCAACAGCGCCACCGAGCGACAGCCGGACTTCTTCCGGCCCCAGGCCGGACGTTCCCACAACGAGGCGGGCGACGAGCCGCCGGCCCAGCCGCAGCCTCGCGTTCAGCGCACCCCGGGCTGGCTGCCTCCGCGCAACGACCTCTAGACGATCGCGGGGGCAGGGGCGCTCTCCCCTGCCCCCGCGGTCCGTTCACTCCCAGAAGACGCGCTCGACCACACCGTGGGCGAGCCGGGTCATCCGCAGGTAGTCGTTGACCAGCTCATCGGTCGCGCCCGCCGGATAGCCGAGAATCGCCGCGACCGCATGCTGCTCGACAGGTCCCGCCGGCAGCGAGTCGGCCGGGCGCCCACGGGCGAGGGTGACCGCGTTGCGCACCCGGCTGACCATCCGCCACGCCTCGATGAGGGTCTGGGCGTCGTCGGCATCGATCAGCGAGGCGTCGCGGGCGGCCTGCAGCGCCTCGACGGTGCGAGGTGTGCGCAGCCCGGGGACGGCGTACGCGTGCCGCATCTGCAGCAGCTGGGCGGTCCACTCGATGTCGGCGAGCCCGCCGCGGCCGAGCTTGAGATGGGTGTTGGGGTCGGCGCCGCGCGGCAGCCGCTCGTGGTCGACCCGGCCCTTGATGCGGCGCACCTCGATGATCTCGTCCTCGCTCAGGCCACCCTCCGGGTAGCGCAGCGGATCGATCATCTCGGTGAACGCGTCCCGCACCTGCGGGTCGCCGACCACCGCGTCGGCGCGCAGCAGCGCCTGCGACTCCCAGATGCCCGACCACTTCGCGTAGTAGGAGGCGTACGCAGGCAGTGTCCGCACCAGCGCGCCCTGCCGCCCCTCGGGGCGCAGGTCGGCGTCGAGCTCCAGGGGCGGGTCGGCACCCGGGAGCGCGAGCAGCCGGCGCAGGTCGGCGATGACCTTGAGGGCGAACTGGGTCGCCTCACCCTGGTCGACGCCCTCGACGGGCTGATGGACGAAGAGCACGTCGGCGTCGGAAGCATAGGAGAGCTCGAAGCCGCCGTAGCGGCCCATCGCGATGATCGCGATCCGGGTGGGCGCCTCGTCGAGCTCGCGGCGGGCGACCTCCTCGGCCACCACCGTGCGCAGCGACGCCTCCAAGGTGGCGTCGGTCAGCCGTGACAGCGCGGCGCCGATGGTGTCGATCCCGGCCTCGCCGAGGAGCTCGGCGGCCGAGATCCGGAACAGCTCGCGGCGGCGGATGGCCCGGATGTGGCGTACGGCCTCCTCGGCGGAGGTGGTGGTGCGCCGGCGCGCGGCGCGGGCGACCATCTCGTCGGTCAGCGCCTCGGCCGACAGCGGGGCCAAGTCGTGGCCGAGCAGGCGCAGCGCCTCGGGCTCGCGTTCGAGGAGAGCCGTGGTGTAGCGCGAGGTCGAGAGGATGGTGGCGAAGTGCTGCGCGACCAGGCCCTCGTCGCGCAGGGAGCGGAGGTACCACGGCGTGGCGCCGAGCGCGTCGGAGATCCGGCGGAACCCGAAGAGCCCGGCGTCGGGGTCGGATCCCTCGGAGAGCCACTGCAGCATCACCGGCAGCAGCGCGCGCTGCAGCGCGGCGCGCCGGGACACGCCCGTGGTGAGCGCCTCCAGGTGCCGCAGGGCGGCCTTGGGGTCGGCGTAGCCCAGCGCCGTCAGCCGCTCCTCGGCAGCCTTAGCCGACAGGTGCGCCTGCCCGGACGGGATCCGGGCGACCGCGTCGAGCAGCGGGCGGTAGAAGAGCTTCTCGTGGAGACGACGTACCTCGATCCGCTGATGGCCCCACTCCTTCTCCAGCCGAACGACCGGGTCGCGCAGGTAGCCGAGCGAGCGCGCCAGCCAGCGCAGGGACTCCTCGTCGTCGGGCACGACATGGGTGCGCCGCAGCCGGTGGAGCTGGAGCCGGTGCTCCATCCGGCGCAGGAAGGCGTAGGCCTCGTGCATGGCCTCGCCGTCCTCGCGCCCGACGTAGCCGGCCCGGGTCAGCGCCGCCAGCGCGGAGAGCGTGGTGGGTTGACGGATCCCGGTGTCGGTGCGGCCGTGCACCAGCTGCAGCAGCTGCACGGCGAACTCCACGTCGCGCAGACCGCCGGCGCCGAGCTTGAGCTCGCGGTCGGCCTCCTTGGACGGGATGTGGGCGATCACCCGGCGCCGCATCGCCTGGGTGTCGGAGACGAAGCCGTCGCGATCGGCCGCCTTCCACACGAACGGGTTGACCGCGTCGACGTAGGCCCGGCCGAGGTCGAGGTCGCCTGCGGCCGGACGCGCCTTGAGCAGCGCCTGGAACTCCCAGGTGCTCGCCCAGCGCTCGTAATAGCCGACGTGGCCGCTGATGGTGCGCGAGAGCGCGCCGGCCTTGCCCTCGGGGCGCAGCGCGGCGTCGACCGGCCAGATGGTGCCCTCGGCGGTGTGGGCGGAGCAGACCTGGATCAGATTGCTGGCAAGCTGGGTGGCGACCCGCAGCGAGACGTCGTCGCCGACCCCGTCGGCGGCCTCGTGGACGAAGATCACGTCGACGTCGGAGACGTAGTTGAGCTCGTGGCCGCCGCACTTCCCCATCGCGATGACCGCCAGCCGCACCTTGTCGGCGTCGGCGCCCACCCGGGCGCGGGCGACCGCCAGCGCCGCCTCGAGCGTCCCGCAGGCCAGGTCGGAGAGCTCGGCGGCAACGTCGTCGACCGGAAGCTGGTGGGCCAGGTCGCGGGCGGCGAGCCGGAGCAGCCAGCGGCGGTATTCGACCCGCAGTGCGTCGACCGCTTCCGCGTCCGCGACCGTCGCCACCGGGCACTCATCACCCGGCTCCGCGCCGACCGCCTCGAGCAGCGACGCCCGGAAGACGTACGCCGCGGGCCTGGTCGTGCCGAGGGTCGGGTCGGCCAGCTCGCGCCAGTGAGCGGGATGGCGGGCGAGGTGGTCGGTCAGCGCGGGCGAGGCGCCCAGCACGGAGACCAGCCGCATCGCGGTGCCCTCGTCGTCGGCGAGCTCGTCGACGAGGCCGTCCCCCTGCGTCTCGGAGAGCGTGACCAGGCCAGTCAGCGCGGCGTCGGGGTCCGCGGCCTGACCGAGGATCGCCAACAGCTCCTGGGTGCCGTCACCGAGACCTGCCAGATCCTTCAGGGCCGCGTCCGGGTCGTTGAAGCCGAGCCGGAGCAGCTCGCCCTTGCCTGGCAACGTCATGGCCCCGATTCTGTCACCCGGTCGGGGCTCAGGCGCTCCAGGGCCTAGGACTCGGGATGACGCCCCCACGGGTGCCGCCCGGGGCGACGGCGGCGGCACGCTCGCGGACCAGACGGGCGAACCCGAAGGCCAGCGGCTGCCAGGTCTTGATCAGCTCGTTCTCGGCGAAGGTGGCCGTCGCGACCACGTCGTCGACGCTGCGACCGATCTGCTCGAGCTCCTCGACGGACTCGTTCGCCCAGACCGCGACCGCGGCGGCGTCGACCTCGGGGTGGAACTGCACGCCCCACACGGTCGGGGCGAACCGGGCCGCCTGGACCTGGCCGTCGATCGAGCTGGCCAGCTTGACCGTGCCCTCGGGAAGCTCGCCGACGACGTCGCGGTGCCAGTGCAGGGCACGGTCGTCGCCCGCCAGCAGACGCATGAGCGGGTCGAAGAGCACCTCGGGCTCCCAGGTCACCGGGTGCACGCCCACGGTGAGCCCGAACGGACTGCGCTCCACCGTGCCGCCCAGCGCCATCGCGGCGAGCTGGTGGCCCAGGCAGATCCCGAGCGTCGGGATGCCGGCCTCGGCGGCCTGGGCGATGCGCTCGCGGGTGACCGCCAGCCAGGGGTGTGCGTCGTCGGAGTCGGCGTCCATCGAGCCGCCCATGACGAGCAGCCCCGAGTAGGAGGCGTCCAGCGATGAGAGCGGCGGGATCGGCTCGGCATAGGCGCGGCAGACGTCGACACACATGCCCGCCTCAGCCAGCCAATGACCGAACAACGCCGGCGGAACTGTCTCCTCGTGCTGGATCACTAGCACTCGGGGAAGACTCAACGACATCACTCCCACTCTCCCGTTCGAACCAGTGTGGCAGCACCGGATCGGAAGTGTGGAATCGGGCTTGAGTTTCCCTGACAACCAGTTTGCGGACTCAGATGACCGGCAGCATCCGGGAGCGCTCGTAGGCGGTCACCTGCTCACGGTAGGCGGCCCATTCGGCGCGCTTGTTGCGCAGGAAGAAGTCGAAGACGTGCTCGCCCAGGGTCTCGGCGAGCAGCTCGGAGTCCTCGGCCATCCCGATCGCCTCGTCGAGGTTCTCCGGCAGCGGATCGATGCCCAGGCTCTTGCGCTCGCGCTCGGTCAGAGCCCACACGTCGTCCTCGGCCTCGCGCGGCAGCTCGTAGCCCTCCTCGATGCCCTTCATGCCCGCCGCCAGGATCACGGCGAAGGCGAGGTAGGGGTTGCAGGCGGCGTCGAGGGTGCGTACCTCGATGCGGGTGGACTGGCCCTTGAGCGGCTTGTACATCGGCACCCGGACCAACGCGGAGCGGTTGTTGTGACCCCAGGCGACGTGAGCCGGCGCCTCTCCCCCGCCGATCAGGCGCTTGTAGGAGTTGACCCACTGGTTGGTGACCGCGGTGATCTCCGGGGCGTGGCGGAGCACGCCACCGATGAAGCTGCGGCCGGTCTTGGAGAGCTGGTATTCGGCACCCGGCTCGTAGAAGGCGTTGGCGTCGCCCTCGAACAGGCTCAGGTGGGTGTGCATCCCCGAGCCCGGGTGCTCGGTGAACGGCTTCGGCATGAAGCTCGCCCAGATGCCCTGGCTCAGCGCCACCTCACGGATGACCGTGCGGAAGGTCATGATGTTGTCGGCGGTGCTCAGCGCATCGGCGTAACGCAGGTCGATCTCGTTCTGGCCGGGCCCGCCCTCGTGGTGGCTGTATTCGACCGAGATGCCCATGGCCTCCAGCATCGTGATCGCCTCACGCCGGAAGTCGGCACCCATCGACTGGGCGGTGTGGTCGAAGTAACCGCTGGAGTCGACCGGGGTCGGCTCGGTGCCGTCGACGGGGTTGTCCTTGAACAGGTAGAACTCGATCTCGGGGTGCGTGTAGAAGGTGAAGCCCTTCTCCGCGGCTTTGGACAGGGTGCGCTTGAGCACGTAGCGCGGGTCGGCGTAGGACGGGGACCCGTCGGGCATCACGATGTCGCAGAACATCCGGCCGGTGGACGGGCCGTCCGTACGCCACGGCAGGATCTGGAACGTGCTCGGATCCGGCAGGGCCAGCATGTCGGCCTCAGTCACCCGCGCGAATCCCTCGATCGCGCTGCCGTCGAACCCGATGCCCTCGGCGAAGGCGCTCTCGAGCTCGGCCGGCGCCACCGCGACCGACTTCAGATAACCGAGCACATCGGTGAACCACAGCCGCACGAAACGTACGTCTCGCTCTTCGAGTGCCCGGAGCACGAAGTCCTGTTGCTTGCCCATGCGTGAACACTAACGGTCCGACGTTACGGCTGGGACCTCCGCGCCGGTGTCAGCGGCCAGGGCCCTTGAAGATCGAGATCACCAGCGCGACTCCGAACCCCGCCAGCGCCGCGCCGACGACGGACCAGGCGGTGCTCGTGCCGCCGCCACCGAGATAGCCCATGCCGGTCAGCGCCAGCGCTCCTCCGCCCACGAGGAGCACCGCGGCCACCACGAGTCCGAGTGCCTTACCCACAGTCATGACACCGCAATCTAGTCGCGCTCTAGGTGATGACCAGGGCGAGGGTCACCAGCGAGGTCATCCAGGAGACGAAGCTGCCGACCAGGAAGTATTCGGTCACGTCGTTGATGCTCGGCCCCTCGCCGTCGCCGCGGTTCTCACCGCGGAACGACTGCAGCTCCGGCCAGCGGATCAGACCCTTGGCCGCGACCACCAGGCCGGCGGCCGCGATGCTGCCGGTGAGACCGAGGCCGAAGATGGTCAGCCGCTCGAGCGGGCCCAGCAGCCTGCCGCCCTTGAGATTGTTGCCGTCGACCCCGTCGAGCGGGTTGGCCACCCTCGCGACGTCGAGGACGAGCTGCACCACGACGTTGCCGGTCGAGATCTGGACCAGCAGGCCACCGAAGGCGAGCAGCACGGCCTCGGGGCGCGCCGCCTCGACCCAGGCCCAGGGCGCGTCGTCCGCCCAGGCGGCGACCGGCCCGCCGACCTCGCCGGCCACCGGGGCCAGCAGGATGCCGAGGAAGATCGTCCCGACCAGGAGGGCCAACGGCACCCCAGGATGCGGGTTGTCCGCCGACCCCTGGGGCTGGTGGGCCAGGAAGCCCCACAGCACCGTGATCCCGGCGATGACGATCACCGCCGCGAGGTCGCCCCCGAAGAGGGCGGAGAGCAGGCCGAAGGCGACCACGACGACGGCCCCGATCGCCTCGGGCACCCAGCGGATCCGCCGGATCGGGTCGACGAGCGCGTGCGTGAAGTCGACCGTGCCGATCCCGATCAGGAGCAGAGCGATCCAGCTCATGCCGCCACCTCCGTAGGGCAAGCGCCAGGATACGAACGCGGCGGCATGATGACCTGATCGCTCGCTCGCTTGCGCTCGCTCACCGGACCTCTCCCAAC
>NZ_JBHVKN010000120.1:0-15320 GCF_042798075.1 Nocardioides sp. NPDC057772 | reverse complement strand
ACGCGCCTCGCCGTCGCCCATCACCGGGCGGCGCGACTGCGTGCCTTCGACGCGGCCAGCGTCATCGATCTCGGCTGCGGGATCGGCGGCGACCTGATCGCCTCCTCCCGCGCTGGCCTCACCGCCGCCGGGGTCGACAACGATCCGGAGCGGGTCGCCGTCGCCCGGGCGAACCTCGACGCCCTCGGGCTCCCCGGCGCCGTCACCGTCGCCGACGCGACCGCCGTCGACCACTCACCTTTCGACGTCGCGTACGCGGATCCCGCACGTCGCGGCGCCAAGGGCCGGGTCTTCTCCGCGGAGGGGTGGACCCCGCCTTGGTCGTGGGTCGAGACCCTCTTCGCGCGCGACGCGTGCGTGAAGGTCGCCCCCGGTATCCCACACGACCTCGTACCCGACAAGGTCGAGGCCGAGTGGGTCAGCGACCGCGGCGAGGTCAAGGAGGCAGCGCTGTGGTCGGGCTCGCTGGCCAGCACTCACCGCCGGGCCACCGTCATCGGCGAGCGCGGCCTGGCGACGCTCACCTCCGAGGACGACCCGGGCGGCGAGGTCGGCGAGGTCGCTGAGTTCCTCTACGAGCCCGACGGTGCGGTGATCCGCGCCGGGCTGGTCACGGCCGTCGCTGCGGGCGTGCAGGGCCATCTGATCGACGAGCACATCGCGTACGTCACCTCCTCCGCCTCCTTCGAGACACCCTTCGCCCGCGGGTATCAGGTGCTCGAGGAGCTCCCCTACCGGGAGAAGCAGCTCAAGGCGGCTCTGCGGGAGCGCGGCATCGGGAAGCTGACGATCAAGAAGCGGGGCGTGCAGGTCGTGCCCGAGCAGCTTCGCAAGCGGCTCGCGCTGTCGGGTTCCGCGGAAGCCACGATCGTGCTCACCAGGGCTGCCGGCGAGGGGACCTGTCTGCTGGTGCGGCCGTTCTGAGGGCCGGGCCGCGGGTCAGACCAGGACGGACGTGATCGGCTGGGACGAGTCGGCCGGGAGGTCCAGCGCCGAAGGCGTACGCCCCCTGGCCACCATCTCCGCCCCCAGCGCAGCCACCATCGCGCCGTTGTCCGTGCACAGGCCCGGGCGCGGGACGCGGACCCGGATACCGAGCTTGGTGGCGCGCTCCTCGGCGAGCACCCGGAGCCGGCTGTTCGCGGCGACGCCGCCGCCGATGATGATGTCCTCGATGCCCTCGGAGGAGGCCGCGTCGAGGGCCTTCCGCACCAGCACGTCGACGACGGCCTCCTGGAAGCTGGCGGCGACGTCGGCGACCGGGACAGGCTCGCCGCTGCGCTCCTTCGCCTCGATCCAACGGGCGACGGCGGTCTTGAGGCCTGAGAAGGAGAAGTCGAAGCGGTGCCGTTCGAGGTCGCGGCGGCTGGTGAGCCCGCGCGGGAAGTCGATCGCGATCGAGTTGCCCGACGTCGCGGTCCTGTCGATCACCGGGCCGCCCGGGAAGCCGAGGCCGAGCAGGCGGGCGACTTTGTCGAAGGCCTCCCCTGCCGCGTCGTCGATCGTCGCACCCATCGGGTCGACGCCCTCGGTGATGTCGGTAACCTTGAGCAGGCTGGAGTGGCCGCCGGAGACCAGCATCGCCACGCACGGCTCGGGAAGCGGCCCGTGCTGCAGCTGGTCGACCGCGACGTGCGAGGCCAGGTGGTTGACCCCGTAGATCGGCTTGTCGAGGCCGAGTGCCAGGGCCTTGGCCGCCGCCACTCCGACCAGCAGGGCGCCCGCGAGGCCGGGCCCGGCGGTGACGGCGATGGCGTCGACGTCGTGCAGCTTGATGCCCGACTCCGCACAGGCGCGCTCGATCGTGGGCACCATCGCCTCGAGGTGCGCCCGGCTCGCGACCTCGGGCACGACCCCGCCGAAGCGGGCATGCTCCTCGACGCTGCTCGCCACGGCATCGGCCAGCAGCGTGTGCCCGCGCACAACGCCGATCCCCGTCTCGTCGCACGACGTCTCGATCCCGAGGACCAGGGGCTCATCAACGAGGGCACCGGAAGTCATGAACCCATTCTGCCTCCCGGTGGATCCGGAGCCGGGAGCCCGCCCCTGGCTGAGGCGGATGAACGAACTTTCCTTCACCCCAGGCTTTCCTTCACCCCAGACGCGTGGACGAACGTTCATTCACCCGGCGGACGCGAACGAATTTTCATTCGCCTCGCACGCGTGCACGAACGTTCATTCACCCAGCACATGGGCGCCGAAGACTTCATTCTTCGCGGGAGCGCGAACGAACTTTCATTCACCCCAGACGCGTGCACGAACGTTCATTCACCCAGCACACGCGAACGAATCTTCATCCCTCGCGAGCACGCGAACGAACTTTCGTTCGCGTGGGACGCACTGTGCCTGCCCGAGGAGCGCTTCATCAAGCTCCCGCCCCTCAGGCGGCTCGGGCGCTGTCCAGATCGTCATGGAGGGCCGAGTAAGCGGCGGTCCAGAGTTGTTGCGCGAGATCAGGATCGATCGGATCGGCGGAGCAGAGGCCGTCCCACAATCCACGGAGCAGAATCGTCAGCCCTCCAGATTCGAAGTCCGTGAGATCGCGGCCGATCGAGCTGCGAAGCCAGAATCTGACGTTGCCCCACAGGTCTCGGACCGCCGCCCCGACATCGTCGTTCGTCCGGGCGAGTTCCTCGACTCCAAGCCAGGCCCGGAGAAAGAAGATCTCGTCCCGGGTCGAGGGCAGGTAGCCTGCCCATCCCCGTGCGTTCACGCGCTGAGCGATCTCCTCCCAGTAGATGCCGGCGAACCCCACCGCAGCGTGGGGCAGCATGTTCTCCCGTCCGGCGAACCACTTGTGCAACGTCGACACACCCATGTTCGCCTCCTCGGCGACAACCTTGAGGGTGGGCGCCCGCAGACCATCGCGGCCGATCGTCCTTGCCAAGGCGATGCCAGCCGTCTGCGATTCGAAGCCGTTGCGGTGAAAGACCATGGCACTCATCGCACCACAGACCACCGACATTTCGGTCGGGCGTCTTCGTCAGGCGTCCGTCGAGCCAGTGAGATCCATCGCCAGGACGATCCCCGTCGCCCCATCACGGTAGTAACGCTCGCGGCGGTCGATCTCGACGAACCCCGCTCGGTCGTAGAACGCGAGAGCGGCGGCGTTGTCTTCGCGCACTTCGAGCAACACCCGCTCGGCCTGCTCCTCTCGTGCCAGCTCGACACAGGCCTCGAGAAGTGCCCGGCCGATCCCCTGCCGCCGCTGGTCGGCCGCGACCGCGATCCGCTGGAGCTCGGCGATCTCATAGACGACGCTCATCAGCGCATGACCCACGACCACCCCACCCTCCTCGGCGACGAGGATCCGGACCGTCGGCATCTTCCCGTCGATCGCGATCTGCAGGTAGTCGCGGGTCCAGGCGTCGTCGGGGAACGCCTCGACCTCGAGTGCGGCGATCGAGTCGATGTCGTCCGAGCCGGCCGAGCGTACGATCACTGCGAGACTTTCTTCTGGACCTTGTTCTGGGCAGCCTGCTCCACCGCGTCGGGCCGACGCAGATAGAGCGGCTCGGGGTCCATCAGCTCGACCCGCTCCTCGGCCACGGCCCGCGCCAGCCAGCCCGCGGACGGGCGCTGCGGACCGAGCGCCGACGTGAACGCGTCCGGATAGAGCAGCGCTCCCTCCCCGACCACCGGCATCGAGGTGGCGACCTCGGCCGGGCGGGCGACGACGGGACCCTCGAGACGTACGCCGTCTGGGTCGTAGGAGGCCAGGTAGACCTCCTTGCGCCGCGCGTCGGTCGCCACGAAGAAGGGTCCTGAGACCTCGGAGGCGACGGCTTCCACCGCCAGCACGTCCAAGCTGCAGGCCGCATAGACCGGGATCTCCAGCACGAACCCGAGCGTCCGGGCGGTGACCAGCCCGACCCGGAGACCGGTGAACGGCCCGGGGCCGGCACCGACGGCGATGGCGGTCAGGTCCTGACGTACGATCTCGGCCTCCGCCATGACGTCGGAGATCAGCGGCGCGAGCTGCTCACCGTGCTTCATGGTCCGGTCGGAGACGAGCTCGGCGACGACGTCGTCACCATCGTGGAGTGCCACGGTCACCTGGTGCGTGGCGGTGTCAAAGGCGAGAAGCACAACTCACACCCTAGAGCGCGCTCAGATCCACGCCACGCCAGCGGTCCCCGACGGGGACGATCTCGACCCGTCGCGGATCAGCGCCGTCAGGTGCCTCGACCAGATCGAGGGGCGCCTCGTCGGCCTCGGCACGTACGATCCGGATCTCCAGGCGCGAGTCGGAGAGCCCCTCGGCCAGCCCCTCGCCCCACTCGACCACGGTGACCGCCTCGTCGAGGTCGGTGTCCAGGTCGAGGTCGTCGAGCTCGTCCATCCCGCCGAGCCGATAGGCATCGACGTGGACCAGCTCCGGGCCTCCGACCGTCGAGGGATGCACCCGGGCGATCACGAAGGTCGGCGAGGTGATCTCGCCGCGTACGCCCAGGCCCGCCCCGAGACCCTTGGTGAAGGTGGTCTTGCCGGCGCCGAGACCACCGGAGAGGACGAGCAAGTCGCCGGCCGTCACCACACCGGCTACCCGCCGGCCCAGCTCGAACATCGCCTCGGCGTCGAGCGCCTCGACGACGTGCTCGTTCAGCGGACGGTGGAGCCGCACCGCCGGCGACTCGCGCGAGATCTCTCGAAAGCCCTGCCGCTCCCAGAACCGCAACGTCGCCGGGAGCTCCTCGCGAGCGATCACCGCGAGGTCGCCGAAGCCCTCCGCGCGGGCGACCTCGGCGGCGTACGTCACCATCTTGTGCGCCACGCCATGACCCTGCTGATCAGGAAGAACAGCGAATCGGCGCAGCCACAGGGTCGAGTCGGCGGGGTCCATGAGAACGGTCCCGACGCCGACCCCATCCAGTCGTGCCAGCACACCGCCGAAGCCGGCGAGGCGCTCCTTCATCGACCCCTCGGTCTCCCCGAGCGCATCGGCAGGCGGGTTCAGGGGCGGGCGGGCGGAGAAGGCCGCGCGGACGATACCGAGCACCTCCGCCGCGGCATCCGCCCCGACCCGCTCGAAGACGAGCGTCATGCCGAGGCCGCATCCCGGGTGGCCGAGGCGAGCAGCTGGTCGAGCTCGGCGTTGACCTGGCCGTGGCGCTCGAGGATGACCATGTGCCCGGCCTTCTCGCACTCCACCAGGCGCGAGCCGGGGATGTAGGAGTGCAGCTTGCGGCTGTGACCGACCGCGGTGAGCCGGTCGGCGGTGCCGCAGATGATCGTGGTCGGCACGCGTCCCATCGCGGCGACGCTCGAGAACTTGTCCAGCGCGCGAAAGCTCGGGAAGAACTCCGCGACCACCTCGAACGGCGTCTGCGAGAGCAGCCCGTCGACGAACTCGACGTACGCCTCGGGCACCTCGTCACCGAACGCGAAGACGTCGGTGAAGACGGTCGCCACCGAGGAGCCCATGGCGCGGAACCGGTCGACGATCCCGTGGCCCCTGGCCAGCGTGCGCATGGTGCCGTTGGCGATCCCGCCGGACAGCTTGGCCGGGAGCACCGGGATCAGCAGCCGACTCGGGTCCAGACCACCGGCGGTCGTCGAGATCAGAGCGACGCCGATGACGCGGCCGCCCTCGTCGTAGGGCGCGAACAGCTCGGGGTGGTCCTCGGCGAACGCGGCGATGGTCATCCCGCCCATCGAGTGGCCGACCAGGATCACCGGTCCCTCCGGAACGACCGCGTCGAGCACCCGCAGCAGGTCGTCGCCGAGCTGGTCGATGGTGGCGTTGCCGAGCGAGGACCGGCCACTGCGACCATGGCTGCGCTGGTCGTAGAAGACCGACCGCACCAGGCCCCGGTAGGCGGCACGCTGGAAGTGCCAGCAGTCGAGGTTGAGGCAGTAGCCGTGCACGAAGACGAGCGTCACGTTGCTCGACGCGCCGTTGTGGTTGTGGGCCTGGTCGACCTCGTCGACCTCGACGTGCAGAGGTACGCCGTCGGAGGTGACCACGGTGATCGGGCAGGACCGCAGCGTGCCGAGCGGGGTCCGGTCTTCCGGACGTTCCTCGATCGCGCGACGGCGCTTCTTGACCACCACCGCGCCGCGGGCCGCGGCGGCGACCGCCGCCGCGCCCAAGGTCCCTGCCGCGATCTGACCGATACGTGTTGCGATGCTCATTGGTCGCCTCCCTGCTCGGTGTCGACGTAACGCCGCTTCATCCGTCCTCCGATCCTGGTGACGACCTCGTAGGCGATGGTCTCGCTCGCCTCCGCCCAGTCCTGGGCGGTCGGCTCGCCATCGGCGCCGGTGCCCCACAGGACCACCTCGGCACCGGGTTCGACCGTGGAGTCCCCGAGATCGACCACGATCTGGTCCATGCAGATGGTGCCCCGTACGGGACGGCGTGCGCCGTCGACCCACACCGAGGCACGATTCCCGGAGCGACGCTGGATCCCCTCGGCATAGCCGACCGGGACCAGCCCCACCGTGGTCGGCTCCTCCGCGACCCAGGTGTGGTTGTAGGACACGCCCGCGCCGGCCTCGATCCGCTTGACCAGGGCCAGCTCGGCCCGCACGGTCATCGCCGGGACGAGTCCGAGCTCGGCCCACGGCGACCCCTCCACGCCCGGAGCCGGGTCGATGCCGTACGTCGCGATCCCGACCCGGACCAGGTCGAGCCGTGCGCTGGGGCGCAGCAGCGCTCCCGCGGAGTTGGCCAGGTGGCGCACCTCGGGCCGCAGCCCCGCCTCCTCGGCGACCGCGAGCGCCTCCCCGAAGACCTTCTCCTGGAGGGCGCTGGCGGGGTCGGCGGTGTTCTCGCTGGAGCTGAAGTGGGACCAGATGCCCGTGACCCGGATCGCTCCCTCGGCCTCGAGGATCCGCGCCAGGCCGACCAGGTTCGCCCAGTCGGCGAACGCCGCGCCGCCCCGGGAGAGCCCGGTGTCGACCTTGAGCTGCACCCGCGGCGTACGGCCCAGGGTGTCGCCGGCAGCGGCGAACTTCTCCAGGTCGGCGATCGTGTAGGCGGTGACGTCGATGTCGGCCGCCACGAGGTCCTCAGCGGGCTCGTTCGGCATGATCAGCCAGGCCAGCAGCAGGCCCTCGTCGCCGGCCGCGCGCAGCGCGAGCGCCTCGTCGGCCGAGGCCACGCCGAGCCAGTCCGCACCACCCTCGCGAGCAGCCCGTCCGGCCTCGATCAGCCCGTGGCCGTAGCCGTCGGCCTTGACCACCGTCATGATCGGCGTACGCAGGTGCTCCCTGAGCCGCGAGACGTTGTGTCGGATCGCGGCGAGGTCGATGACGATCTCGGCTCGCCGAAGCGGAGCCCGAGGCGCTGGGCTCGGTGACATGGTGTCAAGGGTAGTTGGCGCTAGCTTCAGACAGCAGGAAGGGATCGGATAACGGCAGGTATCGCGGCGGCGACGCCACTCGCGGTGACCGGCCCGCCGGCGCTCGCGAGGGTCGCCGCCGCACCGTGCAGCCAGGCCCCGGCCGAGGCGGCATCGATGGGCGCGAGACCAGTGGCGAGGAGCGAGCCGATCAGCCCGCCGAGGACGTCGCCCGAGCCGGCGGTGGCCAGCCAGGAGGTGCCGGTGGTGTTGACGCGTACCGGCGTGTCGGGGTCCGGCGCGGCGATGGTCGTGCGCCGACCCTTGAGCAGCACCACCGCGTCGAACCGCTGGGCCGCGAGCCGCGCGTAGTGCAGCGGACGGGCCTCGATGTCGGCGCGATCCTGCCGGAGGAGCGCCGCCAGCTCGCCCGCATGCGGTGTCAGGATCGCCGGCACCCCGAGCGGCCCCGTCAACGGGCGGAGGCTGTCGGCGTCGATCACGAGCGGTACGCCGCTGGCCCGCGCGAACGCGAGCGCGCTGTTGGCACCGTCGGCACTGCCGGAGCCGACCACCCAGGCCTGGGCTTGGCCGTCGCCGACCACCTCCGGATGCTGGCGCTTGACCCACTCCGAGGCGGTCCCGACGTAGCGGACCATCCCCGCCAGACCGGTGTTGGCGCCGGCGACCGCCAGCAGCGCCGCGCCGGGATAGGTGGCGCTGCCGACCCGCAGACCGACCACACCACGGGTGTACTTGTGCCCGTCCGGCGCCGGGCGTGGCACCAGCGCGGCCACGTCGGCTGCCTCCAGGCTCTCGATCGTCGGCGTCGGAAGGTCGAGGCCGATGTCGACCAGCTTGACCTTCCCGCAGGACGATGCCGCCGGGTCGAGCAGATGACAGGGCTTGTAGGTGCCGAAGGTGACGGTCAGGTCGGCGGTCACATGAGCGCCGTCGACCTCGCCGGTGTCGACGCAGACCCCGCTCGGCGTGTCGACAGCGACCACCGGAACCCCGGAGAGCATCTCCAGCGCCGCCTCGGCGTCCGGGCGCAGCCCCGGCTTCCCACCGATCCCCACGATCCCGTCGACGACCACCGAGGGTTGTGAAACTGAGAGTGACCTATAGCCCTCGCTGAGCTTCACAACCCTGCCACCGGCGGTCTTCATCGCCGCCAACCCACCCGCGTGCGCCCGATCCGAGAGCAACCATGCCTCGACCAGCGCCCCGCGACGCGCGAGCAGCGCCCCTGCGTACAGCGCGTCTCCGCCGTTGTCGCCGCTCCCGACGAGCAGGACGACACGCTTCCCGTAGGCACCGCCCAGGTGACCGATGACCGCGTAGGCCAGCCCGGCCGCGGCGCGCTGCATCAGGGCGCCTTCGGGCAGGGCTGCCATCAAGGCCTTCTCCGCCGCTCTGACCTGCTCCACCGAGTGCGCACGCCGCATGACTCCAGCCTACGCGCCGAGGCGCTGCTGGGGCCGGGCCGAAGGGCTCGAACAAGCCCGTCAGTCCTCCAGGACGACCATCGCCGAGGCGATCCCGGCGTCGTGGGAGAGCGAGAGGTGGACAGTGGCGACGCCGAGCTTCGCGGCCTGCGCCAGAACCGTGCCACGGAGCTCGAACCGTGGCTGTCCCGACGACTCCGAGATCACCTCGGCGTCGTGCCACTCCATCCCCTGCGGCGCACCGAGCGCCTTGGCGAGCGCCTCCTTCGCGGCGAACCGGGCCGCCAGCGAGGCGATCGGCTTCGTCGCCTCCGCAGGGGTGAACAGGCGCTCCCGCAGCCGCGGCGTACGCTCCAGCGACTCCGCGAAGCGCTCGAGGTCGCAGACGTCGATCCCGACTCCGATCACAGCCATCAGCGCAGCGCCATCACTCGACCGTGACGGACTTGGCGAGGTTGCGGGGCTGGTCGACGTCGTAGCCGAGCTCGGTGGCGAGCTGGCAGGCGAAGAGCTGCATCGGCACGACCGCGACCAGAGGCTGCAGGAGGACGGGCACCTTGGGCAGCCGGATAATCGTGTCGGAGACCGAGTCGACCGAGTCGTCACCCTCCTCGACCAGCGCGATCGTGCGGGCGCCGCGGGCGCGCACCTCCATGATCCCGGAGCGCATCTTGTCGTGGAGGAAGTCGCGGCCGCGCGGGGGCACGATGCACCAGATCGGCAGGCCCTCCTCGACCAGGGCGATCGGGCCGTGCTTGAGCTCACCGGCCGCGAACCCCTCGGCGTGCAGGTAGGCGAGCTCCTTGAGCTTGAGCGCGCCCTCCAGGGCCACCGGGTAGCCGGCGTGGCGCCCGAGGAACAGGAAGGCTCGACGGTCGGCGTACTCCCGCGCCAGGTCGTAGACCTGCGGCGCCGTCTCCAGCACCTTCGCGACCGCGTCCGGCATGGCCTCGAGCTGGGTCATCACGCCGTCGATCTCGTCGCCGTACATCGTGCCCTTCACCTGGGCCAGGTAGAGCGCGAGCAGGTAGCAGGCGACCAGCTGGGTGACGTACCCCTTGGTCGAGGCGACCCCGATCTCCGGGCCGGCGTGGGTGTAGATCACCGCGTCGGACTCGCGCGGGATGGTGGAGCCGTTGGTGTTGCAGATCGCCAGCACCTTGGAGCGCTGCGAGCGCGCGTGCCGGATCGCCTGCAAGGTGTCGGCGGTCTCGCCGGACTGCGAGATCGCCACCACCAGGGTGGAGTTGTCGAGGATGGGGTCGCGATAGCGGAACTCGCTCGCCAGCTCGACCTCGACCGAGATCCGGCACCAGTGCTCGATGGCGTACTTGGCGACCATGCCCGCGTAGAACGACGTCCCCGCGGCGATGATGATGATCTTGGTGACCTCGCGCAGCTCGTCGTCGTCGAGCCGCATCTCGTCGAGGTGGAGCGACCCCGAAGGCGTACGTCGCCCCAGCAGCGAGTCGGCGACAGCGCGAGGCTGCTCGAGGATCTCCTTGCGCATGAACCAGTCGTGGCCGTCCTTCTCGGCGGCCGCGAGGTCCCAGTCGACGTGGAAGCGGCGGCCCTCGGCGGGCGTGCCGTCGAAGTTGGTGACCGTCGCCCCGTCGCGCGTGATGGTGACGACCTGGTCCTGGTCGAGCTCGAGCGCCTCGCGGGTGTGCTCGATGAAGGCGGCGACGTCGGAGCCGAGGAAGGACTCGCCCTCGCCGAGACCGACCACGAGCGGGCTGTTGCGGCGAGCGGCGACGACCCGGGACGGGTCCTCGGCATCGACCGCGACGAAGGTGAAGGCACCTTCGAGGATCGAGCAGACCCTCTGCATCGCGATGGTCAGGTCGGTCCCGCCGACGACCTCTCGCTCGAGCAGGTGAGCGGCCACCTCGGTGTCGGTCTGCGAGGAGAACTCGTGCCCGTCGGCCTCCAGGGAGGAGCGCAGCTCGGCGAAGTTCTCGATGATCCCGTTGTGCACGACCGCGACGCGTCCGGTGCGGCCGATGTGGGGGTGGGCGTTGCCGTCGGTCGGACCGCCGTGGGTCGCCCAGCGGGTGTGGCCGATCCCGGTCGTCGACGCCGGCAGCGGCGTGTCCGCGATCGCCTTCTCCAGGTTGGCGAGCTTGCCGGCCCGCTTGTCCACGGCCAGCTTCCCGCCGGCCACCAACGCGATCCCGGCCGAGTCATAGCCGCGGTACTCCAACCGCCGCAGGCCATCGATCACGACGCTCTGCGCCGACCGGTCTCCGACGTACCCAACGATGCCGCACATGGCGGATGATCCTACGGCGCTGGTGGACCCCATCAGGAAGTGGCGGCGCCGGTGCGTAACAATCGTTGCCATGTCACACCCCGGGCCACACGGCGATGACCGCGGCTCCTCGCCCTACGTCGAGCTCGACCGTAGCGCGTGGGCCGAGCTCGCGACCGAGACCGAGAGTCCGCTGACCGAGGCCGAGATCGAGTCGCTGCGTGGCCTGGGTGACCAGATTGACCTCAAGGAGGTCGAGGAGGTCTACCTACCGCTGAGCCGCCTGCTCAGCCTCTACGTGAGCGCCTCGGCCAAGCTCCACGACCAGCAGGAGCTGTTCCTCGGCAAGACGATGCCGGAGCGTACGCCCTTCGTCATCGGGGTCGCCGGGTCCGTCGCGGTCGGCAAGTCGACCACCGCGCGTGTGCTCCAGCAGATGCTCGCCCACTGGCCCGAGCATCCCAACGTCGCCCTGGTCACCACCGACGGGTTCCTCTACCCCAACGCCGAGCTCGAGCGGCGCGGCCTGATGGACCGCAAGGGCTTCCCGGAGTCCTACGACCGCAAGGCCCTCCTCCGCTTCCTCGTCGACCTCAAGTCGGGCGAGGACGAGGTGCGCGCGCCGATCTACTCCCACCTGACCTACGACGTCACCGACCAGACCGTCATCGTCAAGAAACCCGACATCGTCATCCTCGAGGGACTCAACGTCCTGCAGCCCTCGAGGGTCCGCGCCGACGGCACCATCTCGCTGGCCCTCTCGGACTTCTTCGACTTCTCCGTCTACGTCGACGCCGGGTCGCGCGACATCAAGCAGTGGTACGTCGACCGCTTCCTGCGGCTGCGCGAGACCGCCTTCCGTGACCCGTCGTCCTACTTCACGAAGTACGCCGCCCTGTCGCACGACGAGGCGGTCACCCGCGCCACCGAGATCTGGGACGAGATCAACGGCCCCAACCTCCGCGAGAACGTGCTCCCCACCCGCTCCCGCGCCACCCTGGTTCTCCGCAAGGACAGCGACCACTCGGTGCGCTACGTGAGGTTGCGGAAGATCTGATTCGCCGGGTCGTTGGGATACCCGGTTAACCGGGTATTCCTGCACTTAATGGGTGTTGCAATGCCCGAGAAGTGCAGGAATACCCTGTTAACCGGGTATTCCTGAGGCCAGTGTGACGGAAGTTCAGAGCGCCAGCCGCGCCCGCACCACGTCCGCGAGCCGCTCGGCACAGGCCTCGGCCTCGTGGTGGGTGGGAGCCTCGACCATGACGCGTACGAGGTTCTCAGTGCCGGAGGGGCGCAGCAGGATCCGGCCGGAGCCGGCGAGGGCCGTCTCCTCTGCGGCGACCGCCTCCAGGAGACCGGAGTCCGTCTTGCAGCGGGCCTTGTCGACGCCCTTGACGTTGAGCAGCACCTGCGGGAGGCGGGTGACGACGGAGGCGAGGTCGGCGAGCGTACGCCCGGTGTCGGTCATCCGCTGCAGGACGTGGAGCGCGGTGAGGATGCCGTCACCGGTGGTGGCGTGCTCGCTCATGATGATGTGGCCGGACTGCTCGCCGCCGATGGCGTAGCCGCCGCGGCGCATCTCCTCGAGCACGTAGCGGTCGCCCACGGCGGTCTGCTTCACCTGCACGCCGGCGGCGTCCATCGCCTTGACGAAGCCGAGGTTGCTCATCACGGTGACCACGACGGTGTCGTCGGGGAGTCGACCCGCGTCGTGGAGGCCGAGGGCGAGGATCGCGATCAGCTGGTCGCCGTCGACCAGGTTGCCCTCGGCGTCGACGGCCAGACACCGGTCGGCGTCGCCGTCCCAGGCGAATCCGACGTCGGCGCCGTGCTCGACGACGGCCTTCTGGAGCATCTCCGGGTGGGTCGAGCCGACACCGTCGTTGATCGACAGTCCGTCGTTGATGTCGTTGATCGCGATGACCTTCGCGCCGGCCTGGTCCAGGGCCAGCGGCCCAGCAGCCGCGGCGGCACCGTTGGCGCAGTCGACGACGACGGTCAACCCGTCGAGACGCCGCTCGAGCGTGGAGACCAGGTGGGCTGCGTACGTCTCCACGGGGTTGTCGTGGGACGAGATCCGGCCCACCGAGGCGCCCGTCGGGCGATCCCAGGGCTCGTCGAGGTGGGCCTCGATCCGGTCCTCGAGCACGTCGTCGAGCTTGTGCCCGCCGCGCTGGAGGAACTTGATGCCGTTGTCGGGCATCGGGTTGTGCGAGGCCGAGATGACCACGCCGAGGTCGGCCTGCAGGGCCGCGGTGAGGTAGGCGACGCCGGGCGTCGGCAGCACGCCGACCTCGATCACGTCGCAGCCGGCCGAGGCCAGGCCGCCGGCGACCGTCGCCTGCAGGAATTGCCCCGAGACCCGCGAGTCGTTGCCGATGACCGCCAGCGGCTTACGTCCGCTGCCGGAGCCGCGAAGCTCCTCGGTCAGGACCAGTGCTGCAGAGGTCGCCAGCTTCTGGGCGAGCGAGGCAGTGAGAACCTCGCCGTTCGCGAGACCGCGAACTCCGTCAGTGCCGAAAAGGCGTGCCACGTCCGTGTGACCTTCTTTCGTACGTCGGCCCCCGCCCGAAATTGAGTGGGGGTGCCTCGGCGAGCCGAGGCACCCCAACAATGCTAGGCGATCTCCAGGGCGATCAGCGCTTGCTGAACTGCGAGGCCTTGCGGGCCTTCTTGAGACCGGCCTTCTTGCGCTCCACGACGCGGGCGTCACGGGTGAGCAGACCGGCCTTCTTCAGGGTCGGGCGGTTGGCCTCGACGTCGACGTCGTTCAGGGCACGGGCCACGCCGAGACGCAGGGCGCCGGCCTGGCCGGCGATGCCGCCGCCGTCGATGCGGGCGATCACGTCGAAGCGACCCTCGAGCTGCAGCGCGACGAACGGCTCGTTCGCGACCTGCTGGTGCAGCTTGTTCGGGAAGTAGTCCTCGATGGTGCGACCGTTGATGGTCCACGCGCCGGTGCCCGGGACGATCCGGACGCGGGCGACGGCCTCCTTGCGGCGGCCGGTGGCGGCAGCCGGGGCGATGGTCGCCGGGCGCTCGGGGGTGTCGGCGGACGGGGCGCTCTCGGAGGTGTACGCGAGGCCCTGCTCGTCGGTCTCGAAGGTCTCCTCGACCTCTACGGTGTTCTCAGTCATGTTCTGGTCCTGGCTCACTGGGCGATCTGCTTGATCTCGAACGGAACGGCCTGCTGCGCGGCGTGCGGGTGCTCAGGGCCGGAGTAGACCTTCAGCTTCTTGAGCATCTGACGGCCGAGCTTGTTCTTCGGCAGCATGCCCCACACAGCCTTCTCGATCGCCTTGCGAGCGTCCTTGTCCAGGACCTCACCGATCGGGGTGGCCGTCAGACCGCCCGGGTAGCCCGAGTGACGGTAAGCCAGCTTGGTGGCCTTCTTGTTGCCGGAGAGGGAGACCTTCTCGGCGTTGATCACGATGACGAAGTCGCCGGTGTCCGCGTTGGGCGCGAAGATCGCCTTGTGCTTGCCGCGGAGGAGCTCGGCGACCTGGACAGCGAGGCGGCCGAGACGAACGTCGGTCGCGTCGATCACGAGCCAGGCGCGCTCGATGTCGCCCGGCTTGGGAGCGTAAGTACGCACGTGTGCCTTCTTAGTTCGTAGTGCCCGCCCAGCGGATGCAGGAGGCGGGATGGTGCTGCGTGGCTTCTGACGAACACGGCCCGGCTTGCCCCGCCACTGGGATTCCCAGCGACAGTCATCCGGATCTGCGCCCCTGACCGTGCGTCGGTTCACATCGGAACCAGGGATCAGGACGCGGCAGGAGTCACGACCTCACAAGGTTACGAGTCCCCGCGCAGCAGAGACAAATCAAGACGTACGCCGCCGGTCGGGGCGCCTGGCGGCGTACGCGATCTCGGGTGGGTCAGCTCGACTGACCCGGAAAATGGCTGGCCGAAGTCGGGCAGCTGACCACCGTCGGGCAGCTGCCGGTAGGGCATCTCGCCGCCACCGCGCATCTGGCCGAGCTCCCGCGGGACCTGGTCGGAGCCACCGTCGACGACCGCGGCGACGACACCCGTGGCGACGCCGCCACCGATGACGAGGCCGGCGACCGCCGCGGCCGCGACGCTCTTCCAACCGAAGACTTGGCCGGAGAGCTTCTTCTTCGGCGCCGGCGGCGGGGGCGGCGGGCCGTAGGTCGGTGGCGCGTAAGTCGCCGCGACCGGAGCCGGTTGCGCCGGCGCAGGCTGCTCGACCGTCGGCTGCACCGGCTCGGGCGCCCGGTCGTCCTTGCTCGTGTCGCTCATGTTTCCAGAGTCCGCCCGGTTCCTGTGCCGAGGCTGTGCCCTGCCTGTGGCACTGCTGAAAACCACGAC
>NZ_JBHVKN010000119.1:0-15613 GCF_042798075.1 Nocardioides sp. NPDC057772 | reverse complement strand
GCTGACGTACGGCGCGGTTCCGCTAGCCGACGACGTTGATCACCGGGATGTCGGGATGAGCCTGGTAGGTCACTCCGTCTCCGTGCTCGGGATCGGTGTATGCATCACCGTTGCCGCCCCTGTCCACGATGGCGATCCACAGGTGATAGGCGCCAGGCTGGGTGCCCTGGGAGATGACGACATCGGCCTCCCACCAGCCGTCGAAGACGGTGCCGCTCGTCCGACGCAGGCTGACGCGAGGGAAAGAGGGGTCCGAGCTCAGGCCGCCGCTGAGGACCTCGGCCTCGACGCGGTCGACGCCTGCATTTGCGCCGGAGGCATCCTTGACCCGTGCGCGGACGTGGATCTTCGCGTCACCAGCGGCGGTATCGACGCTGGACCTGGACACCGTCACCGCGGCGAGCGTCGGCGGAACGGTGTCGCGCCCCGGACCCGTGACCTCGACCCGGCTGGTCGCTCCAGGCAGCTCGCGGCGGGTCTCGCCGCCGGACCATCCTCCGCTCGCGTACGCCTGATAGGCCTCGGGGCCGTAGTACGAGAGCTCGTTCCCGATTCGGTCCTCGGCAAACACGGACAGGTTGTAGATGCCGCCAGGGGATCCCTTCGGAACGGTCAGCTTGGTGGACCAGATCCCGTCCCGGACGGTCCCCGAGACGCGAGCCACGCCCTCATCGCAGACCACGGTGTCGAAGAGGGGGTTCGGGTAGCTGCTCGTGGCGACGCCCGGTTGAAGAAGGCAGATGCTGAGGTCGCTCACTCCGGACTTGGAGTCGACCACACGAACCGAGACCTGAACGGACTTCGACGACGTGGTCACGTCGATCGACCGCGGCGTCAGCGCCGTCACGCTCACCGCCGGGCCGACCGAGTCGGGATCACTGTTGGCGACCGTCAAGGTCCCCATCGATGCGGAGCCCCACCGACCGGCCGCGTCGTTGACCGAGATGTCCGCATGCATCGCCCCAGCCGGGGTGTAGCGAGGAACGGTCAGCACATACTCCCACCAGCCGTCGCGGGGCCCTCCCGACGCCAAGGACATGGTCGGCATGTAGAACGAGGCGCCTGCGTTGGGAATCTCGTCGACGACATGTCCTTGCACGCGTACGGCTCCCAGGTCGTCGGTGATGCGAACGCGGACCTTGACCTTCACATCAGCCTTGGTGGTGTCGATCGAGCTCGGGGAGAAGGTGACAGCGAGCACCTTCGGTGCCGACCTGTCGGTGCCACACCCGCCGAGCAGGTAGTCATAGGTGTCGTAGTTGCAGCGGTTGATGCCGGTGCCACCGGTCAGCCGGTCGGTCCCCGCGCCACCGCTGAGGACGTCGTCGTTGCTCTCACCTTCGAGCTGATCGTTGCCGTCGCCACCGGCGAGCTGGTCGGCGCCGCTGCCACCTCTGATCTGATCGGCTCCCGCGTCGCCCCACAGCCGGTCGGCGTCGGCCTCGCCGAGGACCAGGTCGTTGTGGTTGCCGCCGTGCAGCTGGTCGTTGCCCGCGCCGCCGTACAGCCCGTCGGCGTTGTCTCCACCGTACGCACGGTCGTTGCCCTTGCCACCCAGGATGCGGTCGCCACCTGTGCCCCCGTAGAGCACGTCCCAGCCGGTACCGCCGTTGATCGTGTCCGGGTCGGCTTCGCCGTAGATGTGATCGTGACCGTCATCGCCTTGGATCTGGTCGTTGCCGGACCCACCGCGGATGGTGTCATCCGAGGTCCCGCCGTAGAGATAGTCGGACGACGATCCGCCGTAGACGGCATCCGCGCCTGCCTCGCCGCGGATGCTGTCGCGTCCGGTCCCGCCGAGCAGCTTGTCGGCGCCGTAGCTGCCGTAGATCCGGTCGTTTCCTCCGCCACCGTCGACGAGGTCGTCCCCGCTGCGGGCGTAGATCACGTCGCTGCCGCCGCGACCGCAGATGACATCGCGCCGAGATGTGCCTCGCAGGACATCAGCGCCGGACGTACCGACGATCGTGCAGCGTACGCCGGTGGATGTTGTCGCCGCGCTCGCGGGACTCGCCACGAGTACGGTCGCCGAGGCGGCCGTCGCGACGATCCCGGCAAGCAGCGTGCGCCCCGTCAGGAGCACCATTCCTGCCTCCAGAAGATCCTCAGGCCCGCGTCAGCGCGGGCCTGAGGATGGTGCCAGATCCCGTACCCCTCGAGGTAGTGAATTGGGATTCTGTGGAGCGATTGTCGAACGGGTCAGAACAGCAGCGCCGTGCTCGGGTCTCCGACGATCCTCGCCACGTCGGCGAGGAAGCGGGAGCCGGCCTCGCCGTCGATGTGGCGGTGGTCGAAGCTGAGCGCGAGGGTGCAGACGTCACGCGGCTCGATGCGTTCGTCGTCACCTTCGCCGACGATCCAGGGCTGACGCTTGATCGCACCGACGGAGAGGATCGCGGACTCGCCGGGATTGATGATCGGGGCGCCGCCGTCGATGCCGAACGGGCCGATGTTGGTGATCGTGAACGTGCCGCCGGTCTGGTCGGCCGGCGGGGTCTTCCCGGTGCGGGCGACGTCGGTGAGCTCGTTGATCGCGGACCCGAGCTCGACCAGGGTCATCCGGTCGGCGCCCTTCACGTTCGGCACCTGAAGGCCCCTGGGGGTGGCCGCGGCGATGCCGAGGTTGACGTACTCCTTGAACACGATCTCCTGCGCAGCCTCGTCCCACCAGGAGTTGATGATCGGCGTACGTCGCATCGCCAGGAGCGTCGCCTTGGCCACGATCAGCAGGGGGCTGACGCGGACGTCGGCGAAGTCGCGGTTGGCCTTGAGGCCGGCGACCAGCTCGGAGGTGCGGGTGACGTCGACCGTCGTCCAGATGGTCACGTGCGGCAGCGTGAACGCCGAGTCGACCATCGCCTGGCCCATCTGCTTGCGCAGGCCCTTGATCGGCTCGCGACGCTCGCCGCCGGTCGACGTGGCTGGGGTTTCCGACGGGGCCGGAGCGTTCGTCAGCGCCTCGAGGTCAGCCGTGGTGATCACGCCGTCGTCGCGCTCCGGAGTCACCGTCGCCAGGTCCACGCCCAGGTCGCGCGCCAGCTTGCGGGCGGTCGGCTTGGCCAGCACACCCGTTCCCGCGGCGGCGGCCGGGGCGGAGACGGTGCGGTTGCGGCGTACGACTGCGTCTTCCTTGGAGCCGTAGCCGACCAGCGTGAGCGGCTGCTCGTGCTCGTCGGCGGCTGTGTTGGTCTCGGCACCGCTCACGGGCTCGGGCGACGGGGCCGACGCCTCGGACGACGGGGCCGACGCCTCGACCGGATCACCGATGCGGATGATCGGGGTGCCGACCTGGACCTCGGTGCCGACCTCGACGAGGAGCTCCTGGACCACACCCGCGTAGGGCGAGGGGAGCTCGACGACCGACTTGGCGGTCTCGATGTCGCAGACGGGGTCGTTGACCTTGATGACGTCGCCGACGGCGACGTGCCACTCGACGATCTCGGCCTCGGTGAGGCCCTCGCCGACGTCGGGCAGCTTGAACTCGTTGGAGGTCACCATGCGAGGCTCCTGTCGACGGCGTCGAGGACGCGGTCGAGGTCGGGAAGGAAGTACTCCTCCGCCCTCGCCGGCGGGTAGGGCGTGTCGAAGCCGCCCACGCGGAGCACCGGAGCCTCCAGGGAGTGGAAGCACTGCTCGGTGATCCGGGCGGCGAGCTCGGCGCCGAGGCCGAGGTTGACGTGGGCCTCGTGGACGACGACCGCACGCCCGGTACGCCGCACCGACTCGTAGACCGGAGCCATGTCGAGCGGCGAGAGCGTGCGCAGGTCGATCACCTCGAGCGACTTGCTCTCCCCCGCGGCCGCCTCGGCGGCGGTCAGCGCGGTCTTCACGGTCGGCCCGTACGCCAGCACCGTCACATCCGACCCGGCCCGCAGAACCCGCGAGGCGAACAGCGGCCCGGGGGTGGCGTCGACGTCGATCTCGGCCTTGGTCGAGTGGTAGAGCCGCTTCGGCTCCAGGAAGATGACCGGATCGGGGTGCGCGATCGCCTGCTGGATCATCCAGTAGGCGTCGACCGGCTCCGAGCAGGCCACGACCTTGAGGCCGGGCGTGTGCGCGAACTGCGCCTCCGGCGACTCGCTGTGGTGCTCCACGGCCCCGATGCCGCCGCCGAACGGGATCCGGATGACCATCGGCATCGCGACCCGACCACCACTCCGGTAGTGGAGCTTGGCCACCTGCGACACGATCTGGTCGTAGGCCGGGTACACGAACCCGTCGAACTGGATCTCCACCACCGGCCGGTAGCCGCGCAGCGCGAGCCCGACCGCCGTGCCGACGATGCCCGACTCCGCCAAGGGCGTGTCGACGACCCGCGCCTCGCCGAAGTCCTTCTGCAGCCCGTCGGTGATCCGGAAGACACCGCCGAGCCGGCCGATGTCCTCACCCATCAGGACGACCTTGTCGTCGTCCTCCATCGCTCGTCGCAACCCTGCGTTGAGCGCCTTGGCCAGTGTCATCCTGGTCATCGCGAGGCCCCCTCGAGGTCGAAGGAGGAGAGGTACGCCGCGTAGCCGTCACGCTGCTCCTGCAGCTCCGGCGGCAGCTCGGTGTAGACGTTGTCGAAGAGGCGTACGGGATCGGGTTCGGGCAGCGCGTGGATACCGGCACGCAGGCGCTCGCCGAGCTCCTCGGCCTCGGCCTCCACCTTGGCGAAGAAGGAGGTCGAGGCGCCGCCGCCGCGGCGTAGGTAGGCCTCCACCCGGGCGATCGGGTCCTTGAGCTTCCAGGCCTCGACCTCGTCGGAGAGTCGGTAGCGGGTCGGGTCGTCGGTGGTCGTGTGGGCCCCCATCCGGTAGGTGTAGGCCTCGATCATCGTCGGTCCGCCGCCCTCGCGGGCCCGCTTGAGCGCCGACTTCATCACCTCGTACGTCGCCAGCACGTCGTTGCCGTCCACCCGGATGCCAGGGAAACCGAAGCCCTGGGCGCGCTTGTAGAGCGGCACCTTGACCATCTGCTCGACCGGCTCGGAGATGGCCCACTGGTTGTTCTGGCAGAAGAAGACGACCGGGGCGTTGTAGGAGGCGGCGAAGACCATCGCCTCGTTGACGTCGCCCTGCGAGGAGGCGCCGTCGCCGAAGTGGGCCACGACGGCGGTGTCACGGGTCGGGTCGCCGGTGCCGACGAGGCCGTCCATCTGTACGCCCATCGCGTAGCCGGTCGCGTGCAGGGTCTGGGCGCCGATGACGATCGTGTAGAGCCCGAAGTTGTGCTCGTCGGGGTCCCAGCCACCCTGGTCGGTGCCCCGGAACAGTCCGAGCAGCTGCATCGGGTCGACGTCGCGGCACCAGGCCACGCCGTGCTCGCGGTAGGTCGGGAAGACGAAGTCCTGGGGGGCGAGCGCACGGGCCGCGCCGATCTGCGCCGCCTCCTGGCCCAGCAGCTGCGCCCACAGGCCCAGCTCGCCGTGGCGCTGCAGCGCGGTGGCCTCGACGTCGAGGCGGCGGGTCAGCACCATGTCGCGGTAGAAGCCGCGCACGGCCTCGTCCTCAGGTCGGTCGGGTGAGAACTCGAAGTCCGGGTGCGAGACCCGTTCTCCCTCGGGGTTCAGCAGCTGCACCATGTCGGTGTGGCTGGGACTCGGATCCAGAAATTCAGTCATCACGCTTCCTTCACACGGGGTGGGGTTGCCACCGCTGGCACGCGCCCCCGCGCGCGGACTTGTGACCCGCGACACGTGGCACTCACCAAGGTACTCGGCCGCGGGGAATTGTGGTGGCCGGTGAGATGGCTCGTGGCTAGAGTCACTGCCCCACACACGGCCACGGAGGCGCAGATGTCCGATCCCTATGGCTACCAGGCCTATCCCGCCCCAGCCGCTCCGCCCACGGCTCCCCCCGAGCGACCGAAGACGCTGACGTACGCGGTCTACGGGATGTGGCTCGGCGGCCTGCTCAGCATCGTCTCGACCGTCTTCCTGCTCACCATGGACACCACCGAGATGAAGACGCTGATGGTGACGGAGATGGAGAAGCAGCCGACGTACGACCCTTCGGTCCTCGACGCGCGGGAGATGGCGGACGTGTTCGTCCCGATCATCCAGATCGGCGGCACGGTGCTGGGGCTGATCTTCCTCGGCGTGTGGGTCTGGATGGCGGTCATGAACGGCAAGGGCCGCAACTGGGCACGCATCACCGCCACCGTTCTCGGCGCGCTCTCCCTTGCCGGGAGCATGTCGAGCCTGGCGAACGTCGCCGGCAACGCCGCGCTCGGCGGCGCCACCATGCCGACGTCGACCGTCGGCACCGTGCTTGCCGTGGTGGACCCGTTCCTGGTGGTCGCGATCCTGGTACTGCTGTGGCTGCGGCCGTCCTCGGCGTACTTCAGTGCGGTCGGTGCCGCGAGGAAGGCGCAGCGCACCGGCTACTACACCGGCTGAAAGAAAGTCTTCTTTCAGCCGAGCGACTCACGCCCGTGCGGCTCGTCCCAACCGGAGAGGTCGGGGCCCGCGGGCACGATCTGCGTGGGGTTCAGGTCGGTGTGGACGATGTAGTAGTGGTCCTTGATCTGCGGGAAGTCGAGGGTCTCGCCGATTCCCGGGGTCTGGTAGAGGTCGCGCGCGTAGGCCCACAGCGCGGGGAACTCGACGAGCTTCTGCCGGTTGCACTTGAAGTGGCCGTGGTAGACCGCGTCGAAGCGGGCCAGCGTCGTGAAGAGCCGGATGTCGGACTCGGTGAGCTGGTGGCCGACCAGGTAGCGCTGTCGCGAGAGCCGCTCCTCGAGCCAGTCGAGAGCCGCGAAGAGACGTGCGTACGCCGCGTCGTACGCCTCCTGCGAACCCGCGAACCCACACCGGTAGACCCCGTTGTTGACCTCGGTGAAGACCCGCTGGTTGACCTCGTCCATCTCCTCGCGGACGTCCCGCGGCCACAGGTCGGGGGCGTCGTCGGCGAAGAAATCGGTCCACTCGTGGAAGAAGTCGTGGGTGATCCACGGGAAGTCGTTGGTGACGACCTTGCCGGAGGCCTCCTCGACGATCGCCGGCACCGTGATGCCGCGCGGGTAGTCGGGGTAGCGCTTGAAGTAGGCCTGCTGCAGCCGCTCGATCCCGAGCACCGGGTCGACGCCGCCGGGGTCGAGGTCGAAGGTCCACGACCGGGCGTCGTGCGTCGGACCCGCGAGACCGAGGGAGATGACGTCCTGGAGCCCGAGCAGGTTGCGCACGATGATGGCCCGGTTGGCCCAGGGGCAGGCGGCGGCCGCGATCAGCCGGTAGCGGCCCGGCTGGACCGGCCACAACGGCACGTCGGTCGGTCCGAACTCCGGTGTCCGCGCCTCCCGCGTGATCCGGTCCGGGATGTAGTTCATGTCCCGGTTGAACTCGTTGCCGGGCTGGACGTAGGTCGCCTTCTCCCCCATGGGGATCACCCTAGGGGTCGAGTTGAATCCTGAACCAGTGAGGCCACGAAGTCGAGCTTGTCCAGGACCGCGGGCGGGATGACGAAGGGGTAGAGGTCGTCGTGGCCCATCGACCGGTTGATGACGTTCAGCGCGGCCGACAGCGGCACCCAGATGTCGGTGACGACCTGCCGGAACGGCATCTCGGCGGGCACCGGGTCGGCGAGGCCGTACGCCGCCGCCGACCCGAGCGTGTCACGGATGTGCAGGTAGTGGGCCCAGGTCTCGGCGAAGTCCTCGAAGGGGTGCATCGTGGCGTAGGTGGAGATGTAGTTCTCCGTCCAGCCGTCGGGCGGACCTTGGGAGTAGTGGCGCTGCAGCGACTCCATGTAGGAGACCGACTCGTCGCCGAAGACCTCGGTGCACCGCCGCATCAGCTCGGGCCCGCGGACCAGCTGCCACTCGTAGTAGTGGCCGACCTCGTGCCGGAAGTGGCCCAGCAGGGTGCGGTAGGGCTCGTCGAGCGTTGCCCGGACGTGTTCCCGGTAGGCGTCGTCGGACTCGGCGAGGTCGATGGTGATCACGCCGCTGTCGTGCCCGATGACCACGTCCGGAGTGGACGCGACGCCGTCGCTGGCCAGCAGGTCGAAGGTGAGCCCCTCGACCGGATCCACGGTCTTGGGACGTACCTCCAGCCCGAGCGTGTCGAGCTCGACGATGAGGTGACGTTTGGCCTGTTCAGCACGGGAGTACTGCTGCTGGACGAACTCCGGCGCGGCGCCGCCCGGCCGGGTCCGGGTCAGCTCGCAGGAGAAGCAGATCCCGCCTTCGACACGGGCCAGCCAGGTGCACCCGGTCTCGAGCGTGTTGGCGCAGACCCACCAGAGGTAGCCGTCGCCGTCGACGTACCTGCCCTCGGGCGAGACCGGGACGATCTCGCGCTCCTCGCGCGAGTAGGCGAGCCGGGTGCCGCACGAGACGCACGCCGAGTTCTCGAAGTAGAGACGGTTGCCGCATTCCCTGCAGGTGAACGCTTCCATGCCCTCATCTTCGGCCGCCTCAGGCCGTCCCCCAGCTCCCGACGCGCCACTCGCCGTCCTCCCGGACCAGGACGACGACCATCGACTCGTCCGGGACCGGGCCGTCCTCGGCGGTGTAGGAGATCGCGACCGTGACGCGAGCGCCGTCGCCCTCGATGTCGGGCTCCCCGAAGACCATGGTCCGGGTCACCGCGCGCGGGTTGGGGTCGGCGTAGGTCCGTTTGCCCTCGGCGGCGTCGATCATCGCGCTGGCGCCACCGCCGTCGAGGAGCTCGTCGCCCTCGTCGGAGGCGAGCTCGTAGAGGGTGGTGACCGAGGTGGTCTCCATGAACTCACGGGTGACCTCGGCCGGGCTCGAGCCGCGGGTCAGCAGCCAGAGGCTGAGCGCGGTGAGGGCCGCGACGACCACCAACGCTCCGGAGATGCGCACTCCGCGACGCCAGCGGCTGCCGCGGGTCACGATGCTCGCCCGCCGCGGAGGCTGTCCCACGAGCAACACCGTAACTTCACTCCTGCTGATCGGGGGCCACATCGACGGAGACGGTCAAGGTCGAGGTGGTCGCTTCGGTGTAGATGACCCCCTTCACGGGAGGCACATCGGCATAGTCGCGACCCCAGGCGACGCTCACGTAGCGATCGTCGGCCCTGGTGTCGTTGGTCGGGTCGAGGGCGAGCCACTGGCCCGTCCCCGCGCCGCTCAGGTGCGGGACCCACACCTCCACCCAGGCATGGGAGGCATCGGCTCCGACGAGCCGCGGCTTCCCCGGCGGAGGGGTGGTGGCGAGGTAGCCGGAAACATAGCGGGCCGCGAGCCCGTGCGCTCGGAAACAGGCCAACATCAGGTGAGCGAAATCCTGACAGACGCCACCCTGCGCCTCGAAGATCTCCGAGATCGTCGAGGTGACCGTCGTGGCGGTGTCGTCATAGTCGAAGCCGACATGGATCCGGTGCATCAGATCCTCCGCCGCCGCCACGATCCCGCGCCCCGCGGTCAGCGAGACGGCACCGAAGTCGTACGCCTCCTGGGTGTGCTCCACGAGCGGCGAAGCCACCGCCAGGTCGGCCGCCCGCCAGGCGCCCGGGAGGCTCGGGTCGACCAGCGGCCGCGCCCGCTCCCATGGCTGGGCAAAGCTCGTCTCGTCATAGACCGGGGCGGTGACCTCGACCTCGGAGGCCGCCGTGATCTCGAGCAGCTGGTGCGGCTCGAGCACCTGGAAGTACGTCACGGTGTTGCCGTAGAAGTCGACGTCGGTCGACTGGTCGGCGGGCGCCGGCGTGATCTGAACCTCCGCCTTGACGACATGCTGGTGAGGCAGGTCCCGCGGCGTGACATTGGCGATCCCGAACGAGTTCGTCACGTCCTCGTCGTAGGAGTAGGTCGTCGTGTGGCTGACCCGGTATCTCACCCGCCGGATGCTATCCCGACCACCGCCACGTCGCCGGGGTCGATGAAGACTCGCCCCTCGAATTCGCCATCCTCGTCGATCCACCGCACGCGAAGCGCCCCGCTCTGCGAGACCTCGACGATTCGACCCCGATGACCACGAGCCGGCGGCCCAGATGCGCTGCCGAACACCGCCAGTCTCCAGGTGTCGATGCGAGGGTCCCAGCCGTTGTCCCCGAGCACCGGGCCGATCCACATGACCGGGGCACCGACGACGTACGGCGACGGTTCCGAACCGTCCACGATGTCGTGGGTGATCCCCTGCCAGCCAGGACTTTCGCGGACAGCCCGGACGAGGTCGTCGAACTCCGCATCTGAGACCACTCGAAGACTCTTCACCTCGTAGACCGCACCAGGGCTGTACCAACCGCCCTTGTCGAGCCACGACACCAAGGCCCAACCGTCAGGCAGGTCATCCACGACAACCCCTGGCAACACCAGCGGGCCACCTTCGACAGCAGGAAACGTACCCGTCCAAACGATGCGGCGACCCTGCGGCGGAGAAGGGAACGATCCCTCCTGCTGGCGATCAGAAGTACTAGCCATGTCGCCGACCTATGACGCCGAGCAAAGTCGCCACTCCCTCACCACACCCGTACCTGTCGGGTACGCGGTTACCAGGCCGTTGTCCCCGACGATGACGACGACGGTCGCCGCGCCGCGAATACGATGAACGTACTTGGTCTTGCCGTTGCCACCGTCCAGCTCTGTGCCGCGGTTGATCGTCTTCTTGATGCACGTCAGAGCGTCCGGCCAGTTGGGCACCTCGTGCTTCAACTCTACGTGCACGGCACCCCAAGTCGAGCCGTTACCGCACCTGATGGCGATGGAACCGTCAGAAGTCTGGACGGTCCAGAGGCGGTCCTTTACATGTCTAGGGGCACGTTGGCGGACTCGTTGCCGACGGACCGCGCGCCACACCCATAAACTGCGTCGGTTGCCTGGGCGTTAGCCTGTACGGAGGCGGCTGCCCACATCGACGCCACGACGACGAGCGCCGTCGCAACCCGCCCGATCAACCTCAGCATGACGCGATCCCGTCCCAGCGATCCGGACCAGTCTGGTTGAGATGGCGGTCGGTCCACGACGAACCGGCGGCGATCTTGTGACAGGCGCTGTCTGTAGCGAACGCCCAGAGGACCTTTACCCGGACACTGACCGGGCAGCCGGTCTTGACCTTCACGTTCTGTTACGGCCCAGCCGGGTTCGAGTACGTAGCAGTCACACATGCTGGCACAGGCGCTGCGGCCAGCAGTGCCTCGCCCGCGATGTCGTCCTCCGCTATTGCTGCTGCTCGCTTGACGGACACGCCGTGCGCGAGCAGCACCTTCACGATGTCCTGCTTGTGCCCTGCCGGCTGCTCGACCGCACGTACTGCATTTGGCTCCGCCCAGCCGGCGGACGAAGCGCCAGCCGGAGTTGCGGCATTGGCCGTCGGCGTCAGCGCCAAGGCGCCTGCGACGGTGATGGCAGCGACGCACGCCGCTGCATGTACCTAATTCACTCGAGTCTCCCCGTTTGAAGTGAGTTTGCCCGAGAATGTCGCCGGTTTGTACAGCAAGCATCCCGATGAGGTCACCACGTTGCGGAGTGCATGTAATCGTCGCTACTGCAATTCTGGAGCACCGCCGGGCTTTCAGCCGCCCGCTCGTGGGTGACGACCGTGCATTTGCTCAAGTGAGCGAATGCACCGGGAGAGCGTTGAGGAGCTGGGGTGCCGGGCCGGTGGCGAAGTGGACGTCGCTGATGGCGTCGGCGAGGCGGACGAGCTGGGCGTGGACCTGGTCGAGGAAGGACTCCAGGTTGGGACGGCCGACGCCGCCGATGGCGACGAGGCCGGCGACCTCGGTGCGGTCGAGCATGTCGGTGATGTCGTCGAGGAGCCGCTCGGGGCGGGACGAGCCGGTCGAGCCGGGGAGCTTGGTCAGGTGGAGCCGCAGCTCGTCGAGGCAGAAGGCCAGCGAGCGGGGGTTGTCGCGGTCCATGATCAGCAGGTCGAGCACTCCCCCGGTGCGTACGTAGCCCCGGTAGCGGCGGCGGTGGGTGACCGCGGACTCGGCGGAGGCGAGGACCGCGTTGAGCACCGCGCGGTCGACCTCGAGACCGCGGCGGACGGTCGTGGTGGCGCGGAGCAGGAGGCAGATCTGCATGGCGCGCTCCAGGAAGCGGCCCAGCCGGATCGAGTGGTAGCCCTCGTCGCGGATCATGCTCGCCACGACCCCCTGCATCGCCAGGATGCCGTGCAGCATCTCGGCGCCGGACTCGGCGATCTGCAGCGAGTGCGGATTGCTCCGGAGCTCCTCGGCCGCACGGTCCGTCGAGGAGAAGATCCGCCACATGTCGGGGCTGAGCTGGTCGCGTACGTCACTCAGGGCCTGACGCATCCCGGCCAGCGACTGCGCCGCCGACCCCGGCCGGTCGGCGTCCAGCAGCATCGAGCGGAACTCGGCGTCGATATCCGCATCCGCCCCGCCGCGGCCGGCCAGCCGGTCGAGCGCGCTCAGCATGACCTCGAGGCTGATGCCACCGGACGTACGCGGCCTGGTCCTCGGTGCTGAAGTTTCTTGGCCATCCGCGAGCACGTGCGTCGCCAGGATGAGCCGGATGAGGTCCTCGGCGCGCTCGGCGTAGCGACCCGACCAGAACATGTCCTCGAGCGCGCGCGGGACGAGCACCGTGACCGAGCGGGTGTGGGTCATCGGGAGCACGTCGGCCAGGCCCTGGTCGGCGTCCTGCGGCGACTCCTTGAGCACCCAGACGTCCTTGCTGCACGGCGGGAGCCCGGTCTCGTCGGCCCTGATCGAGGCGAGGCCGCCGACCAGCGGCCGGTAGGCGGAGCCGTATCTCAAGGAGAAGGTACGCAGCGTCAGCGGCCGGCCGACCGCGCCGCGCCCATCGACCCAGGTCGGTGCCTGGGAGAGGGTGATCTGCTCCTGCCCCACATAGCGGTAGGGGTCGGTGGCGATCCTGGCGCGCAGCTCATCGGGGGTCCCGGCGACGATGGCGCCCTCCAGCGTCCGCACCATCAGGTCGTCGGTGATCAGCCGCCGCTCGACCTCCGCCCGCTGGACCTGGTCGCCGCACCACCAGGTGCTGATCGAGCCGAGCCGCAGCGGCTCCCCGAGCAGCGCTTCACAGGCGGCGGGGAGGTAGGGAACGAGCCCCGGGTTCTCGAGCACGCCGGCTCCGAGCCCGTTGACCACGCGCACGTTGCCGCGGCGTACGGCCTCGATCAGGCCGGCCACGCCGAGCTGGCTGTCACCGCGGAGCTCGAGCGGGTCGGACCAGGTCGCGTCGACCCGGCGGAGGATCACGTCGACCCGCTCCAGCCGGTCGCCGTGGCCGCGCATGAGGACCTCGCCGTTGCGTACGGTCAGGTCGGCTCCCTGGACCAGCGGGAAGCCGAGCGCCGAGGCGAGAAATGCCTGGTCGTAGGCGGTCTCCGAATGGGTGCCCGGGGACAGGACGACGACCCGAGGATCGGCCTGGTCGCCGGGCGCGGACTCGAGCAGCGCCGACCGGAGGGCGGCGAAGTAGGGCTCCATCCGGTGCAGCTCGGCGTCGCGGTGGAGCTCGGGGAGCACCCGGCTGATGACGCGACGGTTCTCCATCGCATAGCCGATCCCGCTCGGTGCCTGGGTGCGGTCGGCGAGCACCCGCCACTCCCCGTCGCGGGTCCGGCCGAGGTCGGTGGCGGCCAGGACGAGCGGGCGCGGGTCGTGGTTGCTGGCGCGGGCGGCGACGCGGTGGAAACCCTGATGCCCGAAGATCACCGCCGCCGGGACGATCCCGTCCGCCAGGAGGCGCTGCGGGCCGTAGAGGTCGACCAGGATCGCATTGAGCAGCTCGGCGCGCTGGGCGAGGCCGACCTCGAGGATGCGCCACTGCGCGGGGTCGATGACCAGCGGCACCGGGTCGAGCCGCCAGGGCTCGGGCTTGGCGCCCGGTCGCAGGTAGGTGACCCCGTCGTCGGCGAGGAACCGCTCGACGTCGTGGCCGATCCGGCTCAGCGTGGCCGGCGTGATCGAGACGGCCGCCTCGGCCATCGGCTTCCAGACGGGGCGCAGAGTGCCGTCGGGCCCGACGACCTCGTCGTAGGGCTGGTCGGTCGCGTCGAGGAGGCCGAGGGCGTCGGCGTACTCGCGGAGGACGGTCATCTGGCACCCCTGGCGGGGGATAGTCCAGGGAGTTTCCGTCGGTTACTGGCCAGTAGAGCGACGGAAACTCCCTGGACTACCCGACAGACCCGGAACAACACCGACCACATGACTCAGCCGACCGCCCTGCGGAGGTCGAGGGCATGGGGGTTGCCCGCAACGAACGCGTCCGGGATCGACGTGGTGGGGGTCAGCGGCACCGGGACACCCTGACACGTCACCAGCTGACGGTCGAGGTCGATCCCTCTCGCCGAGATCTGGACCCGCTCGACCGAGGAGTCCGGGTAGCGTGCCGTCGCCGACTCGGCGGCTTCCTCGCCCAGCACGTTCCAGGGCTCGATCGGTTGCACGCCCTCGCAGGTGGTGCGGTGTCCGAGCGCAATCTTGATCGACATGAGTCAAGCCTGACCGATCCGGGTTGCACCGGCGTAACGAACCGCCCGGGTCATCGCCGAGCCGTCTGGGCTCAAAGGCCTATCCGAATCCGAAGTAATTTACCACGACAGAGACCCGACAGGATCGGAATGCGAAGGTTGGTAAACGCATTTCATCTCGCCTAAATCACTGCCTTGCACGTCGAAGAATTCGGTCAATTACCCCCTGGGGTGTCGCGCGAATGCGGGCCGCTCTATCCGTGCTGAGAACCGATATCGAGACGGCTTATACGGCCGACAGGCGGCGTCAGAAGAGCACGCTTCACCTGCGAAGATGCGCGTTTCCTTCGATCACGGCCGGCATCTTTGCAACAAGGCCAGAAGGGCGACTGAATGAGTTTACGCCAGGAAATCGGCTGAAGGAATACAAATCAATAAGTTTGCGAAAGTTCTTGACTTCATGCTTCAAATCGCTTCAGGATTCATGCGTCACGACCTCACAGCAAACCAAAGGAGATCTCGTGAATTCTCGGACTCGAATCGCCGCTGTCGTCGCTGGACTCGCACTGGCCACCGTCACCGCACCAGCCATGGCCAGCCCCGTCCCACCGCCAGTCCCTGACTGCCCAGTGCCGGAAACCCCAGCACCGAGCAGCCCTTCTCCCGACTGCCCGGTCCCGGACAACCCCGTTCCGGACGTTCCGGACAGCCCCGAGGTTCCGGAGGTCCCGGACAGCCCCGAGGTTCCGGAGACGCCGGACGTCCCGGAGACGCCGGACGTCCCTGACGTCCCGGAGACCCCGGACGTTCCGGACGCACCTGAGGTCCCCGAGACCCCGGACGTTCCGGACGCACCTGAGGTCCCGGACGCCCCGGACGTTCCGGAGGTCCCGGACACCCCTGAGGTTCCGGACGTCCCCGTCCCGGACAACCCGGTCCCTGACGTACCCGTCCCCGCTGACCAGGCCCCGGACAAGCCGGCCGCAGACGTGCCCGCGCCGGACGTCCCGGTCCCGGACGTTCCCGTTCCGGACGTTCCCGTCCCGGACGTTCCGATCCCCGAGGTTCCCGGCGTTCCCGGTGTCCCCGGTGTCCCCGGCGTCCCCGGCGTTCCGGAGCTCCCCGGCGTCACGGACAGCCTGCTGGGCATCGTCAACAGCCTCCCGGTCGTCGGCCCGATCCTGACCGACCTGCTCAGCTCGATCCTCGGGAAGCTCCCGGTGCCGTAAACAGCACCGACATCACCCACCATCACCACAG
>NZ_JBHVKN010000118.1:0-15803 GCF_042798075.1 Nocardioides sp. NPDC057772 | reverse complement strand
GCCCTCTCCCAGACGATCGCCGCCCGCGGCGACGAGCTGGAGTCGCTGTTGCAGGACGCCGAGAAGGTCGTGCAGCTCGTCAACGAGCGCAAGCAGGACATCATCAGCGTGATGGAGAACGGCGACCAGGTCTTCGCCGAGCTCATCCAGCGCCGCCAGGCCATCCACCAGCTGCTGGTCAACGCCACCGCCCTGGCCGAGCAGCTGCGGGCCCTGGTGAAGGAGAACCAGAAGCAGATCGGTCCCGCGCTGGACGCGCTCGAGCAGGCGCTGAAGTTCCTCAACGCCCGCGACGAGGATCTGACCAAGACCATCCAGAACTACGGGCCGTACGCGTCGATCCTGATCAACATCATCGGCACCGGCCCCTGGTTCGACGCCTACCTCGCCAACCTGACCGGCATCGTGAGCGGGGAGTTCGTGCCCGGACGACGACCAGGGATCGTGCAATGACCAACATGATCGAACGACTGACCGAGGTCCCGCGCCGCAGGGGCCGGCGGCGTACGCAGGTGCCGTTCGCCGTGGCCGGGACCGAGCGGCACTCGGGGCCGAGCCTGCGGTCCAAGTGGGCGGCGCTGCCGATCGCGCTGGTGGTGATGTGCGGACTGCTGCTGGTCTCCGAGGTCGCCGCGCCCGACACCAAGCTGGTGACCGCCAGCTTCCCGCAGGCGGTGAGCATCTACGAGGGCTCCGACGTCGTCATCATGGGCGTGAAGGTCGGCAAGGTCGCCTCCCTGGAGCCGAAGGGTGACCACGTGGACGCGGTGATCGAGTACGAGAGCGACTACAAGCTGCCCGAGGACGTGAAGGCCGCCATCGTCACCCCGACCCTGGTCGCCGACCGGTTCATCCAGCTGACGCCCGCCTACACCGGCGGGCCGACCCTGGCCGACGGCGGGGAGATCCCGATCGAGCGCACCGCGGTCCCGGTCGAGCTCGACCGGATCTACGCCAGCCTCTCCGAGCTGACCACGGCGCTCGGCCCCAACGGCGCCAACAAGAACGGCGCGCTGAGCGACGTCCTGAGCGAGGGCGCGGACGCCTTGGAGGGCAACGGCGAGCTCGGCAACCAGGCGATCGCCGACATGTCCGAGGCCGCCCAGGTGCTCGGTGGAAACTCCGAGCAGCTCTTCAGCACGCTCTCCCAGCTCTCCGAGGTGACCCGCACGCTGGCCCGCAACGACGAGACGACCGAGAAGTTCCTGACCGACCTGTCGACGGTCTCCACCCAGCTTGCCGGGGAGAGCGACGAGCTCGACCAGGCGCTCGCCGCGATCGCGCAGGCGGTCAAGGTGACCAAGTCCTTCGTCGAGAACAACTCCGACGCCCTGGTCGGTGACGTCAAGGAGCTCAACAAGACGCTCAACGTCCTGGCCAAGGAGAAGGAGACCCTCGGCACCGTCATCGACCTCGCGCCGCTCGGCATCGGCAACCTGGCCGAGTCCTTCGACCCGGCCTCCGGCTCGGTCGGCTTCCGGCTCCAGGTGGGGCCGATCGGCTCGGATCTGTCCAACATCCTCTGCATGGTCGTCGAGAACGACCAGATCCCGGGCGCCAAGGAGATCTGCGCACTGTTCAAGGCGCTGCTGCCGAACGGCTCGACCGCGCCCGCCGGTGAGGCGCTCACCGAAGGCGGCGCCCCCACCAACCGGGAGACCGAGACCGGGCTGCCGGTCGAGACCGACACCCCGGCCAAGCAGCCCGAGGTCGAGCCCGAGGTGGTCACCGAGGGTGGGATCGGTGCCCTGAGCGGGTCGCTGCAGGACCTGATGTCAGGAGGCAAGAGGTGAAGACCAGAGTCTTCCTCGCGATGCTCGGCGTCCTCGCGGTGGCCAGCGGGTGCGGCGTACAGGCCTATGACCTGCCGCTCCCCGGCAAGGAGGTCGGCGAGGGCGACGGCTACGTCGTGACCGCGGAGTTCAACGACGTCGTCGACGTGGTGCCGCGCACCAAGGTGATGGCCAACGACGTGCCGGTCGGCCAGGTCGACAAGGTCGAGCGGGAGGGCTGGCACGCGAAGGTCACCATGACCATCCGCAAGAACATCGAGCTCCCTGCCGACGCGCTGGCGAACGTACGCCAGACCAGCCTGCTCGGCGAGAAGTACATCGCGCTGGTGGCACCCGAGGGATCCACGATCGCCAGCGCCGGCAAGCTGGGCGACGGCGCGACCATCGGCCTCGACCGCACCAACCGCAACCCCGAGGTCGAGGAGGTGCTCGGCGCGCTCTCCTTCCTGCTGGCCGGCGGCGGCGTCGGGCAGCTGAAGACGATCAGCGACGAGCTCAACACGATGATGGACGGGCGCACCGGCGACATGCGGGCGCTGCTGGGCAACCTGGAGACCACGGTCGCCTCGCTCAACCAGCAGAAGGGCTCGATCATCCGAGCCATGGAGCAGGTCGACCGGTTGACCCGCACCCTCAACAAGGAGTCCAAGTCGATCGAGGCAGCCATCGACTCCTTCGGGCCGGCCCTCGAGGTGCTCCGCCAGCAGCACGCCGACCTGGTGAAGATGATGAAGGCGCTCGACCGGCTCGGCGTGGTCGCGACCCGGGTGATCAACCAGAGCGGCGCCAACCTGACCACCGCGCTCGAGGACCTGGCGCCGACGCTGCGCGAGCTCGCCGACGCCGGTGACTCGCTGCCGCGCGGCCTGATGATGGCGGCCAGCTTCCCGTTCCCCGAGAACGCCTCCGGACTGGCGATGGGTGACTACTCCAACGCGCTGTTCCACATGGACCTCGACCTCGGCAAGCTGGTCGGCAGCCTCACCAACGGCGAGTCACCGGGCCTGCTGCCGCAGGTCTTCCAGATCTGCCTGTCCTACTCCAAGGGGTGCGAGGCGATCCAGCCGCTGGCCAAGGCGCTCTGCGACCTCACCAACATGCAGATCGTCTGCTCCGTGGTCGGCAAGGAGGACACCGCGGCCAAACCGGGCGAGAAGACCCCGAAGCTGCCCGACATCTCCGACCTGCTGCCGAAGAGCTCGGCCTCGACCAAGACACCGGGGCTCAACGATCTGGTCCCGGAGATCGCCGAGGGCCTCTCCGCACCCACCGACACCGAGTCGCCCACCGCGGAGCCGACCACCGGAGGCCTGGCCGGTCTCCTCGGACTGCTGGGAGGCGGTAGCTGATGACACGGAGCGTACGCAACAAGCTGGTCGTCTTCCTGGTGCTCGCCGCGGTCGGCATCTTCTACGTCTCGGCCGCCTACCTCGGTGTCGTCGACCGGGTCCTGGGCCGCCACGTGGACGTCTCGGTCGACCTGCCCGCCTCCGGCGGCCTCTATGTGGGCAGCGAGGTCAACTACCGCGGCATCGGCATCGGACGGGTCGCGTCGATGACCGTCACCGACGAGGGCGTACGCGCCGGGCTGCAGCTCGATCCCGGCACCCAGGTGCCCAAGGACGCGAAGGTCGAGGTCCACAACCTGTCGGCGGTGGGGGAGCAGTACGTCAACTTCATCCCCGAGTCGGCCTCCGGCCCCTACCTCGCCGAGGGCGACGTCGTCACCGCCGGGCCCGAGTCGATGCCCGGCACCACCGACGAGCTGCTCACCGAGCTCAACAGCTTCACGACCTCGATCAACGGCGAGGACCTGAGCACCGTGGTCGCCGAGCTCGGCACGCTGTTCCGCGGCAACGCCGAGAACCTGCGTACGTTGCTCGACTCGGGTTCCACGCTCGTCGACGAGGCCGCGGCCCATCAGAAGGAGACGATCCGGCTCCTCAACACCAGCCAGACCGTGCTCCAGACCCAGAAGGAGCACAGCGGCGACATCCGCGAGTTCGCAAGGGGGCTCGAGGAGGTCACCGCGACGCTGGACAAGCGCGACCCGGAGCTGCGCGAGATCCTGCAGGGCGGCGAGGCGACCGCGGTCCAGGTGCAGTCGCTGCTCGACGGGCTGCAGCCGCTGCTGCCGGTCTTCCTGGCCAACCTCAGCACCGTCAACGAGGTGCTCACCGCCCGGCTGCCGGCGATCGAGCAGACCCTGGTGACTTTCCCGCGTGTCGTCGCGACAGGGTTTACCGGCTCACCCGGTGACGGCTACGGTCACCTGTCGATGGGGTTCGTCTACACCACACCGCCGTGCCAGGAGGGCTACAAGCCCGCCGACCAGTGGATCCCCGGCACCGTGATGGAGGACCAGCCGCTCTACCCGGCCAAGTGCACCGACGAGCGGGCCCAGCCCGGCTACCAGGGCGACAACCCGATCATGCAGCGCGGCGTCAACATGGTGCCCAAGCCCGAGGGTGTCCAGAAGTACGTGACGACCTACGACCCGAAGACCGGGCGCACCCAGCTCCCCGACGGAAAGACGGTCACGATGTCCACCCCGACCGATGACGGAGGCCTCGTCTCCGCCCTGTCCGACGACTCCTGGCGATCGATGATCCTGGGGGAGGAGTGAGTCCGCATGAGCTCTGACAACCCCCTCGAGGTGAAGCTATCCCTCGCCAGACTGGGCCGGGTCAACACCGTGCTCGCGGCGGTCGTGGTGATCTTGGTCGTGCTGACGGCAGCCGTCTTCATCGGCGGCGCCCGGGTGCTGCCCTGGACGACACCCGCCGAGGCCGCGGCCGCCGACTACGACGAGGTGAAGGCGGTCGCCGAGGAAGGCGTGATCGCCTTCCTCGACGTCGACTACCGCGACATGGACCCACGGATCCAGGCGGTCAAGGAGATCTCGACCGGCACCTTCGGCAAGGAGTACACCGCCATCGCTGAGCAGATCCGGCAAGCCGCCATCCCCGCCCAGACCATCTCCAAGGGCAAGGTCAAGCAGGTCGGGATCCGCGCGATCGGGTCGAAGAAGGCGGTCGTGCTCGTCGCCGTCGACTCGGTCGTGACCAGCAGCCAGACCGCCGAGCTGAAGAAGAGCGACACCTGCCCCTACGACGGTGCGCGGTGCTCCAAGTACCGCTTCAAGGTGTCGCTGGCCAAGACGAAGGACGGATGGCGCATGTCCGACCTGGCAGGAGTCAACTGATGAGCGAGCGTCAGCGAGTGAACAATGGGATCCTCATCGGGGCGCGTCCGTACCCTGGCGCTTGCGCTACGGAGGTGGCCCGATGACAGGCGTACGAGCGAACGGATCGGTCTCCACCGGCCAGAAGGAGTGCCCCTTCTGCGCCGAGACGATCAAGGCCGCTGCGATTAAGTGCCGTTACTGCGGGTCCGACCTGCTGCCGCCGGCCGAGGATCCGGAACCCCAGGACGTACGCGACGAGGTGGCCGCCGTCGAGGGTGCGGAGGCCGAGGCGGAGTCTCAACCTCAGGATGAGGGTGAGTGTCCTGCCGAGGAGCGAGGCGGGTTCGCCGAGCGCTGGCTGGGCGACGGGAGCCGCGTGCTGACGGCCGTTCTGGGCGTACTCGTCCTGGTGGCCGGTTGCCTGCTCTGGCTCGCCGTCGACAGGGCGTCGAAGGACGACGTGGCCCCCGGAGGTGAGCTGACGGCAGCCGGATCCAGGGCGGCGATCATGGAGCACTCGGTCGGACTGACCCAGACGGTGATGTCCTACCAGGCCGCCAGTGCCGAGAAGGACATCGCGGCGGCGAAGAAGCTGATGACGCCGGCGATGCAGAAGGAGTACGACAAGACGCTGCCCGGCGAGGACAAGCGCAAGGAGCAGGCCGACCTCGGGATCAAGGTCGACGCCCAGGTCGCGCCGCTCTCCGAGGAGGGTGCCAAGGCCGCCGAGGAGGGCAAGGCCTGTGTCGACGAGGACTGCGCCGCCTCGATCATCTCCGCCACCGAGGAGTCCGCGAAGGTGCTGCTCTTCGTCAACCAGAGCGCGACCGCGCCGAAGACGAAGAACACCGTGGTCAGTCCGACGTGGGAGGTGCTGACGCTGGTCAAGGAGGACGGCGGCTGGCTGATCTCCGAGATGGAGGCCGCCTCCTAGTCGAAGCGGAGCCCGAGGCGATGGGCCTAGTCTCACGATGAGGCCCCTACGAGGGGCGTCACTGTCCCGAATATGATAGAACGCGTTCTAGTTTCACTGCTCGAGGAGGGCACATGGCCGGCTCACGCCAGTCCGTACAGCTGACCGAGGCGGAGATCGAGGAGTTCCTCGGCTCGCAGATGAAGGTGCAGGTCGCGACCGTCGGCCCCGACGGCGCCCCGCACCTGACCACGCTGTTCTACGTGCTCGAGGAGGGCAAGATCGTCTTCTGGACCTACGGGTCCTCGCAGAAGGTCCGCAACCTGCGCCGCGACCCCCGCGTCACCTGCCTGGTCGAGGACGGCGTGGACTACTTCGAGCTGCGCGGGGTGAGCATCACCGGCAAGGCGCGGCTCGTCGAGGACTACGACGAGATCAAGGGCATCGGAGCGCGGGTGATGGCCCGGATGGCCAACGGCGCCGACCTGGGCGAGCTCGGTGAGGAGCTGGTGTCGAAGCAGGCCCACAAGCGCGTCGGCATCGTCATCGAGCCCGACAAGGTCGCAAGCTGGGACCACCGCAAGCTGGGCGCGCTGCCCGGTCAAGGCTGACTTCGATGAAGACGAGGAGAAGGAGACGGACATGGCAAAGGTGATCGCGGACTTCGACCTGTGCGAGTCCAACGGGATGTGCGAGTCGTTCGCTCCCGACGTGTTCGAGATCGACGACGACGACTACCTGCAGATCGCGGACCCGACGGTGACCGACGAGAACCGCGACCGCGTCGAGCAGGCCGTGGCCGGCTGCCCCAAGGCAGCCTTGAGGATCGAGGAGTAGCCCCGCGTGAGCGTTGACCTGACAGGCAAGATCGCGATCGTCACCGGTGCCGGAGCCGGTCTCGGGCGCGCCGAGGCGGTCGCCCTGGCCCGCGCCGGCGCCCGGGTGGTGCTCAACGACCTGCCCGGCGCCGCCGAGGAGGCGGCCGAGGAGATCCGTGGGTTCGGCGGCGAGGCGGTGATCGCGGCCGGTGACGTGAGCGAGCGTGCCACCGCCGACGCGATGATGGCCGCCGCCGTCGACGGGCTCGGCGGCCTCGACATCGTGGTCAACAACGCGGGCATCACCCGCGATAAGATGCTCTTCAACATGTCCGACGAGGAGTTCGACCTCGTCGTACGCGTCCATCTCCGCGGACACTTCCTGCTGACCCGCAACGCCTCGGCCCACTGGCGCTCGGTCGCCAAGTCGACGGGCGCGCCGGTCGACGCCGCGGTGGTGAACACCTCCTCCGAGGCGTTCCTCTCCGGTCCTCGCGGACAGGCCAACTACGGTGCCGCGAAGGCCGGGATCACCGCCCTGACGATGTCGACGGCCCGCTCGATGGGCCGCTCCGGCGTACGCGCCAACGCGATCTGCCCACGCGCGGCGACCGCGATGACGGAGGGCGTGCTGTCGGGAGACTCCTACGGACCCGAGCACGTGGCTCCGCTGGTGACCTATCTCGCCTCGCCGGCCGCAGCCGCGATCACCGGGCAGGTCTTCGTGGTCTACGGCGGCATGATCGCGGTCCTGGCGCCGCCGACGGTGGCCGAGCGCTTCGACAACGCCGCCTGGGACCTGGACTCGCTCGACAAGCAGGTCGGCGGCTGGTTCGCCGACCGGGACCCCGCGGCCGGGTTCTCGGCCGACTCGATCATGCAGCTCACGCTGAAGGACGACAAGGAGCAGTGATGGCACGTCTCGAGGGCAAGGTCGCGATCGTCACCGGCGGCGCGCAGGGGCAGGGAGCTGCGATCGCGCGGGCGTTCGTGTCCGAGGGTGCCAAGGTGGTGATCGCCGACGTGGCCGACGAGCCCGGCAAGCTGCTCGCCGAGGAGCTGGGGGAGGCGGCGCTCTTCGTGAACCACGACGTGAGCTCGGAGGAGTCCTGGACGTCGCTGGTGGCCGAGACCAGCGTTGCGTACGGTCCGGTCAACGTGCTCGCCAACAACGCCGGCATCCTCCGCTTCGGCGAGATCCTGACCCAGCCGGTCGAGGAGTTCGAGCTGCTGTGGCGGGTCAACACCCTCGGCTGCTTCCTCGGGATGCGCTCGGTGATCACGACGATGAAGGAGAACGGTGGCGGCTCGATCATCAACGCCTCCTCGATCGAGGGCCTGGCCGGGATGGCGTTCGTCGCCGGCTACACCTCCACCAAGTTCGCCATCCGCGGTATGACCAAGGCCGCGGCCCTCGAGCTCGGTCCGAGCGGCATCCGGGTCAACTCCGTCCACCCCGGCATGATCGACACCTCCATGACCCGCGGCGTCGGCGCCGACGACGCCGCCATGGAGTTCGGCGCCTCGAAGGTGGCCCTCAAGCGCGTCGGCCACCCCGCGGACATCGCCCCGCTCTACGTCTACCTCGCCTCCGACGAGTCGAGCTTCGTCACCGGCGCCGAGATCGCCATCGACGGCGGCGCCACCGCCACCCACGCCTTCGGCGGCTGACCCCGGTCGAGCGCCACCGTCGGTCCGGGTGAGTCGGCCGCGCGTGGGGCCCGGGTCCGGCATACTGCGCTGGAAGGTTTCAGTCAGCGGGGACGAACCGAAGGCCATCAGAAGACATGTCTCGACGACTCAGTGCGGTCGCCACCATGGTTGTGCTCGGAGTCTTCGCGTGGTTCTACGTGTTCGCGATGGCCGTGCCGATTCGCCCCGGGGACGCCTACACGGTCTGGGCCGACCGTGGGCAGGCATGGTTCGGTGCCCTGGTCTCCCGGTTCCTGAACGGGCTGTCTTTCCTGTGGGGATCGATGGTGAGAGACGAGTACGCGGCTGCGCCCGAGACGGCGTTGCCGACGGTGCTCTTCGTCGTCCTTGTCGCGGTGTTGACCTATGCGAGTCTGAGAAGCGGGACGGCTTCTGTGGAGGGTGCCGTCGGTCGGGTTCTGGGTGCGTGCCTTCTCGCGGCCGGGTTCACGAACCTCCTCCTCATCGTCCTGGCGACTTCGAGGCTGGCGGACGAAGGTGCGATCTCGTTCTCGGAGGTCCTCCCGCCTGGGCTGGACGGCGCCATCTGGCTAGGGATCGCGCTCGGCGTTGTCGGAGGCGTCGCCGCGTCTGTTTCGGTGGTGTTGGCACAGCTCGCGGCCGAACTCGGTGCCGGTGACGGATCTGATCCGGCTGAAACGGCATCAGTGCCGGTGGCGCAGTCAGCGCCGCCCTCCCAGGTCGCGACCTGGGGTGTGCTGCCGCTTCTGGCGCTGGTGCTGGTCGGTGGATTCGTCTGGGACTACGGCCCCGACGCCGATCCCGATGCGGTCGGGGAGCCGGGTGCCACGTGGTTGCGTTTGGTCTGGTTCGCCCACGCCAGGTTCGCCGCGCCTCATGACCCGCACGCGCTGAGCGGTACGTTCGAGACCTCGGTCTGGCTGCCACGCACGTTGAGCTCGGCGGTTCTCATCGTCCTCGTCTGGCTCGGGGTACGGCTGCTGGTCGCCCGCTGGCGACGTGGTGACGAGCCGAAGGCGCTCGGCATTGTGCTGCAGTGCTGGGGCTTGATCGCCGTGCTGGCCGCAGTGGTGGGCCTGGTCGAGGGCGCAGTCGCGCCCGCACCCGACCAGGGGCCGGCAGCGCACTACCTCGCGCTGAGCAATGTCGCCGCCGCGGTCCGCTTCGGCACCTGCTTCGGCTGGCTCATCGGTCTCGCGGTCGCGCTCGCTCATCGGCTCGGCGGCGTTCCGGCTGCAGAGACGGTTCCCGCTGACCAGGTTCTCGAGAGGGGTACGGACTGATGGAGGACGAGGCGCGGGAGGAACCGGCCGAGACGGAGGCCGACGTCGCGGAACGTAAGCCGACTCCGGCTCCCGAACGGCGTCGCACGGGCTCGTCGTGGTGGCTGTCGTTGACGAAGAAGCAGGTGGCTGTCATCGCAGTAGTGGTCGGGGGTGCGCTGACGGCGACGTTTTCCAATGGTCTGCAGAACCTCTTCACCGGTCTCCTGCCCGACGGTTGGGACGAGCCAGGCAGCGGCATCGAGATCGTGGACGTACGCCGGCAGCCGTTGAGTGGCCCGGTGCTGATCCCGGAGGCGGTGGAGTTCGATGACATGACCGACGCCCGGGAGAAGGTCAATGATCCCGACTGGGAAGCGCAGCACGAGTGGTATGCCGCGGGCCGTGTGACATGGGAGGTCACGCTCGTCGGCCGCCACCGCGATCCGGTTGTGATCACCGACCTGCGCCCCGAGCGGACGGGTCCATGCACCGAGCGGGTCGAGCGCGGCACCCTCGTCGACGACATCACGCAGGGCGAGGGCGACAAGATCGAGCTGAGGACCGCCATCGACGCCGGCTCGCCCGAGCTGATCTCGGTCGAGGACGGCACGGCGTACTTCGACAACGGCACGGTCACGCTCGAGAAGGGCGAAACCGTGATCATCGCCATTCAGGCGACCAGCGCGAGGCAGACCTGCCAATGGGTGCTCGAGGCCGACTACGTCGACAACGGCAAGCGCGAGACGATGACGATCAGCGCCCCCGGTGACCGCCCGTTCGCGATCACGGGTCTAGTCGAAGACCGCCCCTATGACCTCATCTGGGCGGTGGCCTGCAACAGCCGCGCGATGACGCCTGAGGAGGTGTCCGCGTCCGAGAAGCCGGCCGATTGCAACTAGGCCGAGTGGTCGCCAAGGCAGGCCGAGGCGTCAGCTACGTCGGTCGACACGTCAGCGGGTGCCGACTCGGCCGACGTAAGTGACGCCTCGGCCGACCGGGGGGACGGCTCGACGTGGGGTCAGCGCAACAGCAGGCGTACGGCGACGTCGATCGACTTCTCGACGTCCTCGGTGTCCATCCGGCCGGTGACCCAGGAGATGAGGGCGGAGAGCCATACGTCGGAGATGATCCGGATGATGGCGGCCTCCTCCTCGGTGACCTCGCCGTGGTCGGGGGTGCCGTGCATGGCGCGGGCGATGACGGTGGTCAGGCTGGTGCCGACCTCGTGGATCTCGCCGGTCACCGACTGGTCCGCGAACATGAAGGCGCGGACCAGGGCCTCGGTGAGCTTGGGCTGCTTCTGCAGGGCGCGGGTGCGGCGGTTGAGGACGTACATGATCCGCTCGTGAGCGGTGTCGCCCGGGGTCGCGCGGATGGCGGAGCGCTCGACGTCCTTGGTGAACTCGCGCGCCAGGGCGGAGACCAGGAGGTGGATCTTCGAGGGGAAGTAGCGGTAGAGAGTGCCGAGAGCGACCTCGGCCTGCTCGGCGACGGCGCGCATCTGCACGGCGTCGAACCCGCCCTCGGCCGCAAGCGTGATGGTGGCGTCGAGGATGCGCCGACGGCGCTCTCGCTGGGCCGCGGACCCGCCGGTGGGCGGGGTGGCCGGAGTGGGGCCATCGGTGTTGCGCGGCTCCGTGCTGACGGACGTCACTGGTTGTCCCCCCTAGGACTATGACCGGATCTCGATCTGTGGTTTCCAGGCTAACCGCATCGGCGCCTGAGAGTGAAACACGTTCCTTCGTGAGTCTAGACTTGTAACACGTTCTACATCAGTCTCTATTCCTGAAGGCCGCGGAAATAGTAGGAGGTCCCTGTGCCGATCGGCATCACCGACGAACACCAAGCCCTCAGCGAGAGCCTGCGCGACTGGGCGAAGGGTCTGGGTGGGATCGCGCTCGCGCGGGCCGCCGAAGGCGCCGCCACCGCGGGCTTCGACGAGGTGTGGCGCGGTGTCGAGGAGTATGGCGTCGCCGGCATCGCGGCGCCCGAGCCGAACGGCGGTGGCGGCACCCTGCTGGACGCCGCGGTCGCGCTCGAGGCCTGCGCCCACGAGCTGCTTCCGGGGCCGCTCCTCGGCACCACAGTGGCTGCCTTCCATGCGGGTGTGGCGGGCCTCGGCGACATCGTCGACGCCGTCACCGCCGGCGGGTGCGGGATCGCCCTCGACCCGGTCCTCGAGGCCGGCGAGCGTCTCACGGGCACCGTTCCGGTCGTCTACGACGGCGGGGCAGCGGCCCATCTGCTCCTCGGAGCGCGCGGCGCGGACGGTGCGGAGCGCTGGTTCGTCCTCGCGTCGGAGCAGGCGGACGTACGTCCCCAGGTCGGGCCCGACCTCACCCGGCGGGTCGCCGAGGTGCGGGTCGACGTCGACGCCGGCGAGGCGGTCGAGCTCCCGGGTCTGAGCGGCGAGACGGTGCGGCGTACGGCGCTCACCCTGGCGGCCGCGGAAGCCTCGGGGATCGCGCAGTGGTGCCTGACCACGGCGGTCGAGTACGCCAAGGTGCGCGAGCAGTTCGGCGCACCGATCGGCTCGTTCCAGGCGATCAAGCACCTGTGCGCGCAGATGCTGGAGGAGGCCGAGGCGGTGGCCGCGACCGCCTGGGACGCGGCCGCCTCGGCCGAGACGGTGCTGTCCGAGGGGGGAGAAGCCGGTCAGTGGGACTTCGCGGCCGAGGTTGCGGGTGTCACCGCGCTCGACGGCGCGGTGCGTGCTGCGCAGGACTGCATCCAGGTCCTCGGCGGCATCGGCTTCACCTTCGAGCACGACGCCCACCTCTACCTCCGCCGCGCGGTCGCTCTGCGCAGCCTTCTCGGTGCCGGCGACGCCCACGCTGTCGCGCTGGCCGGGCACGCCGTGGCCGGGACCCGCCGCTCGGTCCGGGTCGACCTCGACGGCCGGGACGAAGACGTACGCCCCCGGGTGCGAGAGACGGTGGCGGCGATCGCCGCACGTCCGGAGGCCGAGCTTCGGGACGCGCTCGTCGACGCGGCCTATCTCGCGCCGCACTGGCCGGCGCCGTACGGCCTCGGTGCCGGGCCGGTCGAGCAGCTCGTCATCGACGAGGAGCTGGCCGCAGCGGGTGTGGCGCGCCCGGACATCAAGATCGCCGGGTGGGCCGTGCCGACCATCATCGAGCACGGCACCGACGCCCAGCGGGAGCGGTTCGTCGACGCCTCGCTGCGCGGCGAGGTCGTCTGGTGCCAGCTCTTCAGCGAGCCCGGTGCTGGCTCCGACCTGGCCTCGCTGGCCACCCGGGCCGAACGCGTCGAGGGTGGCTGGCGGCTGACCGGGCAGAAGGTGTGGACCTCGCTCGCGGCCGAGGCCGACTGGGCGATCTGCCTGGCGCGTACGAACCCCGACGTCCCCAAGCACAAAGGCATCACCTACTTCCTCGTGGACATGGGCAGCGAGGGGATCGATGTGCGTCCACTGCGCGAGCTGACCGGCGACGCCCTCTTCAACGAGGTCTTCCTCGACGATGTGTTCGTGCCCGACGAGCTCGTCGTCGGCGCGGTCGACGGCGGCTGGCGGCTGGCGCGGACGACGCTGGCCAACGAGCGCGTCGCGATGGCCTCGACCAACCTCGGCGGCAGCGTCGAGCGGGCGGTCGCGCTCGCCGCCGGTCGAGGTGAGGCGGAGCTCGCCCGTGTCGGGCGCGCGGTCGCGCTCTCGACGGTGTGCGCCCTGCTCGGCGTGCGCTCCACGCTCAAGGCGCTCGCCGGGCGCGGGCCGGGTGCGGAGTCGTCGGTCGCCAAGCTGCTGACGGTGCGCAACCGTCAGGATGCCTCCGAGCTCGTCGTCGACCTGCTCGGTCCGCTCGCGCTCACCGACGACCCGCAGGTGCGTGAGGACCTGCACCAGTCGCAGCTGACCCGCTGTCTCTCCATCGCCGGAGGCACCACCCAGGTGCTCCGCAACGTGGCCGCCGAGCAGATCCTGGGGCTGCCGCGCTGAGCACTGCCGTGCGTGTATTCACCTGACGGGCGGCGTTCGGGGCGCTAGGTTGCTGTCGCCGATCTCGAGGACTCAGGAGCTCACGTGCCACACGACGGCGCAGCCGCAGCACCGAACGACGCGCCTACGGTCGAACGGGAGAGCCACGGGCACAGCGCCGACGGCGGCGTCGCCTCGTTGCGAGCTATCCTGCGGCGTACCAAGGAACAGGTCGGCCCCTATCACCAGGACGCGCGCGACGCCCGGTGGGCTCTCGCCCGGGCGATGCTGCTGGCGCCACGCAGCGAGGTCGGAGACGCGGACGCCACCGGGAGGCAGTTCCGGGCGGAGCGGTGCGCGCAGGTGTTCGTCGAGCATCTCGACGAGGCGGTGGCGGCTCACGGAGCACCGAGCTGGCAGGCGCGGAGCGCGAGGGCGGAGCTCTCCCGGGCCTACCGGCTCCTGCTCGAGGACCCGACCAGCCAGGTCCGGGTCTACGACGACCACCTCAGGGCCGTGCTCGCCGATGGCGCGCATCGGATGATCGACCAGGTCCGCGCACGCCAGGACCTGGCCAACGCATACGCCGACATCCACAAGTTCGACGAGGCGATCGCTCTCTACCAGGAGAACGTCGACAGCCTCGAGCGCTCGGAGCGGTTCGGCGCGCACAGCCGCTACAGCGACCACGCCCGGCGCCTGCTCGAGTGGGCGCAGAAGGCGCGCCGCGACGTCGGGGCCGACAGGATGCCCGTACGCCGCCCGCGGCTGCGGCCCTCCGCGCACCGCCACGCGGTGCCGCTCGAGGACGGGCCGGCCATGGCCGATCTGCTCGGCGTGGACGGCGACGTCGACGCGCTCGGCCGGATGATCGCCGCCAGATCGACCCAGCCGCCGCTGGCGATCGCCCTGCTGGCGCCCTGGGGCGGCGGCAAGTCGACCTTCATGCGCCTGCTCAAGCACAAGGTCGAGGTGGAGCTTCCGGCCGAGGACCCCGCCACCTTCCACACCAGCGTCGACGTGGTCGAGTTCAACCCCTGGCACTACAGCGACACCCACGTCATGGTCGGGATGTCCCGAGCGATCTTCGAGTCGCTGACCCGCTATCTGGAGCGCCGCGTCGCCGAGAGCGGGTCGACCGAGACCTCCTGGCGTGAGCAGGTCGAGGAGCGCAAGGCGCTGACGGCGACGCGGAGCCGCCTCGAGCGCACCCAGGACGCCCTGCGGACCAACTCGGTGGTGCAGCGCCCACGCGCGGCGCTGATCGCGCTGCGTACGCTGCCCGACCTCGTCCTCGGCCGCAACCACAAGGTGATGCGCATCCTGGTGATGCTCAGCGCGGCCTCGTTCCTCATCGCCCTGGCAGCCGTGCTCGGCTGGGAGGCCTGGGGACTCGACGTCGGCGCGAGGGTGCGCGCGTGGGCCGACGTCGTGCTGCGCTCGGCGCCGGCGCTGCTGGTCCTGTCCACCGTGTGGGCGACGATCCTGGAAGGTGTGCCGAAGGCGGCGGCCATCCACCGCAAGGTGCGCTCCGGCGCGTCCTGGCTGGTGGGGTTCGTGGCGGCAGGTGTCGATGCCGAGATCGGTCGCATCGACGAACGGCTGAAGCGGACCGAGGCGCGTCCGACGACGGCGGCGGTGGCCGATCTGGAGACGATCCTCAGCGACCCGGAGCGCGCCGCCGAGCGCGATGTCCAACGGGGAGTCGTCGGGGTGCTCCAGACCCAGTTCGAGGAGCTGGCCGAGGCCTACGGCCTGGGCCGGAACGGCACGCTCGGCACTCAGGTGGCTGCGGACGACCTCCGGATCCGCCGGATCGTGCTGCATGTCGACGACCTCGACCGGTGCCGCCCGGAGCGGGTCGTCGAGGTCCTGCACACCCTCAACCTGCTCCAAGCGACGCGCCTCTTCGTCGCCGTGGTCAGCGTCGACCCGCGCTGGCTGCGACGGTCGCTGCGCGAGCTCGACCCCACCCGCCCCGGGGACCCGGACGCGTCCGAGGTGAGCGGGCGGCTGAGGGACGAGATCGGCGATCCGCTGGACTTCCTCGACAAGATCATCCAGATCCCGTACGCCCTGCGGCCGATGAGCGCCGCCAATGCCGAGGAGTACTTCAGCCGGCTGGTGCGCAGTTGCGGATGAGCCGGGAGGCGAACTGCGGGAAGAGTTCGGCGAGCAGCGGGACGTCGCCGTCCAGGCGGCGCTCGATCTCCGTG